>CAMNHX010000001.1 GCA_946539945.1 uncultured Desulfobulbus sp.
CCTTCACCCGCACAAGCTTTGCCGGGAGGGTATCGGCGGCATTACCACAGCACGCAGGCGCGGGTATAGACAAGAGGAGCAAGAGGAAAAAAAGGCGCACGCCCTACCAAGCCTCGGCTTCAATATTATCATCCTCAACATCCTGCACAAAACGCCTGACGAACGGCACAATGGATTTGCCGTAGCATTTCACCAACTCATCTTGAAATTCCTTAAGGTTGTACCCTTGTAACGTAGCGCTTTCCCAAGCATATACGAACTGCTGCTTCATTTTCCGGTATTCCGCCTCGTCGAACACGATTGGGAACAATGATCGCTGCTCAGGCTTGCGATTCGGTGTGAATATCTCCGAGCCCACATGGCGGATAACAGCTTCAATTTTCTCAATAGCCGTCTCAACCTTCACTGCCAGCTTGCGCGCTCGCGCCGTACTGCGAAACGTAAGTTCGCGACGCACCGATTTGAGCGTCCGCAGATCACCCTTCGCGACAGCCAGCCGAACCAGGGCCTCCAATTCATCCGTCTTCTCATGGAACAGTGGACGCCGCTTGACTGCCATGGATGTTCCTCCTGTAGCTCCAATCAGTGCGTTAGTTTCCCTTTGGATAGAGGGCGTTGTAGGAAATTGTTTCGGAGGTGCTGTTGCGCGTCGTTCTATTTTTTCGCCGCTTATAACATCTCTGAAATTCTCTTCCATCCGGTAGTAGGCGTACCAGTACGCGGCCAGTCCGGTGAAAACCGGCAGGTAAAGGGGAATCAGTAGCGAGGTCAGCCAACATACGCCAATGCCTATGGCGAGGCTTGCCAGCCAACAGAAAAAAATGGGTAGCAGGTCTGTATGGGGCCATCGGGTCTTGGCGACGCCCAGCGAGATAAAGGGCGGGCCGAATACCAGGAATATCCCGAAAAGCTCACCCATGCGCATCCTCCTTCATGTCATGCGCCCTGTTCAGACTGCGGAGGGGCGTGCGGCGACGTCAAATACTGCGACGCCGGCTCGGTCAAGGCGGGCTCATCCGCCGCATCAAGAATGTCCAGCGACAGTTCAGATTTCCAGGCGGTGAAACGCGGCATCCGCCTGGTCAACTCCTCCTCGAAGGCTACGGCTACGTGCAAGTTCTCGCCAAACTTGTCCCGCAAAAATTCCTTTAACTGGGCGAAAAAAATATCCAGCGCCTGATTGAACTGGATGGCGTCGTCCGGGTGAGCGGTTCGGGATAACTCCTCGTTGACGACCTCCAGCGCATCGTCCCCGGGGACGCCGTTTGCTATCATTTCCCCCAACTGGCGTATGCGTCCCTCTGGGTAGCCGAGCCGGTTCGCTATGCGGTTGCGCTCAATCTCGTCTCCTCGTCGTCTCCCCTTTTTGTAGTCGGTGATTTTTTGCGGAGAGATGCCGATCTCCCGCGCCAATTTTGACTGTAAAACGTGCTGATGTTCCAGCACATACGTCAGGCCAATAGAAAAATTCTTTGCTATTTCAGGCATAATGTTCCCTCCTTTTGCGCCTCATATATATGCTTTTTGCATACAAAATCAATATCGACAGCGCATATTTTTCTCTTGTTTTTTATATGCGCATCGCATAGTATAACCACATGGGAAAGAAGAACAAGCCATACAGCTACGCTGAAGTAGCTCGTCACCTGGGGGTAAGCCCCCAGCTTCTCTACGACCTGAGAACAGGGAGGCGAGAAGTCAGCAAACGATTGGCTATCCGCGTTGCGCGGATGACCGGCCTTGCTGTCGGCGAGTTGTTTGAGGTGGGATGGGACGAGTTTTTGTCCGCCGTGGTGCGGACAATGGACAGCGACGTCTAACTCGCTTCGGAATCGTTGTTTTTTGCGAAGGGAGAGTGGCATGAATTTGGGGCTGAACTACGGGTCAACGCAGGGCGTGGAGATTATCCTGACCGTGAGAGCGTCCCCCTCCGTGCTGGCGGGGGGCGATGCGGCGCATTTGTCGCCGAGGGAGGCGCAGGACCTGATCGACGCCGCATCCGAGCGGGCCATGCCGAAGTTAGCGAATTTGTTTGCGGCCATTTTGCAGCAGGTACACAGCACATTGCGGCAATCCTGCGTGGATTGCCTGCGCAATCACGCGACGGAACTGAAGCCTGATCTGCATACCGATCTTGCCTTTGTTCCGGCCGGGATAACCAACCAAGGGAGGGAACCATGATCTACATCGCCAATGCATTTGCCCTCGGGATGCTCCCCGACGGACATTCCATCTCCGTCCGCACCATGTCGCTGGACGACGTGCGCCGGGAAATCGAGGGGATGGAGCCCTACAGCATCGTGGGGCACCAGGACACCGCCGCAGTTTTTGCGGGGCAACTCCAGCGCCCGGTGCAGCTCAACCGGGAGACCGTCATACTCCAGCACGGCGACATTCTGTACGTCGGGCAACTCGCAGGCGGACGCCTGCCGGAGGGCACCACCACTCTGCCTGTTGGTTTTCAGATCATCTGGCGGCGAGTGGACGTGTTTCTCGCCCCCATCCAAGACGGGAGGGAACCATGAAAATGCATGAACTGATTTTTTGCGCGGCGTGCGCGGCCCTGGCCGCCGGGTCTTTGTGGCTGGGCAGCGTGATTGAGGAACCGTTTTTCGTCTGCGCCTGCGCATTCCTTGCCGCCTTCTGGGGGGCTCTGGCCGGGCTTTGCGTGTGGGGCCGCATATCCGAGGCGGAGCGCGCGCCGTGGCCTCCCAGCGTCATCTGGCCGCACGGGAGGAGACCGCAATGATGATCGGCGGCGAGGAGTACATCACCTACGCGGCGGCCGCCGAACGGTGCGGCTGCACGACGAAGCGCAAAATCGCCGACGCAGTCCGGGCCGGGCATCTGTCCTGGTGCCAACCGGGCCGGGAGCGGCTGGTAAGCGTGTCCGACGTGGAACGGTGGCTGGAAAGCCACATCCACCACGCCCGTGTTGCGAGTCGGCCGGTTGGGCGGCCAAGGAACGGAGCAAGACGATGAATCAGCGAGCCGAGCTTCTGTCAGAGCATCGTGGATGTGGGGTGCGCACCATGGTTCGTAAAGCATCCATAAAACTCCCCGGTTCGGCTCGCGAGGTGGGATCGCCGGGGAGTCCCCTCCCACGGTCAGCCGACGGAGGCGCGTACTGATGGATACGCGCCTGACTGGAAGCCATGGAACCGTCGGCCAATTCTTGAGGCGGTTATTATGAACTACGCGCCAAACGCACGCAGGTTGGCGGCCATGCTGGACCTGTCTGTTTCGGCGGCCCAGGAACGGTTGGCGAAGTTCCGGGCGGGGGCAATCTCCCGCGAACAGCTGCTCTGCCCTCCGCACGTGGACATCGTGCGGTGGGCCAGGGAACACGGCCTGCCGCCCGCCGAGGAGATAGCGGCGAATGCCGGGATAGGCCGGAACGCGGCTTTGCAGAGGATGCGCCTGTACAGGGCCGGGACAATCACCAGGGAACAGCTGGTGGAAGACCGCGCCCAAGCCCGCAAACGCTGTGGAGTGGAGAAGCGCGTCGTCTGCAACAGGTGGATCGAGAGCAAAGAGGAGCGCGAGCGGCTGGAGAAGATCAAGGGCATGACGGCGCTGGAACGGGAATGGGAAGAGCGTGACCGTCCTCCGGCGCGCGTCCCGGAGAAGAAACCGGCGGCGCGGCCGAAGCCCGCGCGAAGCGTTGACCTGCCGGAGAACGCCGGGACTGGGGTATGCCCTGTGACGGGCGGGAATACGACGCGCATTGGGCGGGCGCTGTTCGAGAAGGTATGCAAGGTGAAGCTGGGGCGGCTCAAGATATACAAGCGGCAGAAGCAGGCCAAGTTCATCTGGCTGTTCATGCGGTGCGAGTGGTGCAAGGGGCGGGAGGAGAACTGGCCCGCCGAGTTGGTGACGACTGACGGGAGGAAAGCGTGATGGAACACTGGCAAGAGACCGAGCTTGAAAAACTGCGGGGGGAAGCCGAGGAAGCCCTCGGAATACTTATGGGGCGTCTTGGGCAGCGGCAGGGCAAGCCGCCGCTGACGCTCGTAGAAGCGGCGCGTGAGCTCGCGAAGCGGGACGAGACGAACAGCGACATTATCACAAGCCAGAGTGTGGCATGGAAGAGGGCGGAAGTGCTGGAAGCCCTGGTGTCCAGACTGCAAGCGTCCGGCGTCGAGCAGGACAAGGGCGAAACACTGCTGGACAAGCTGAAGGAGCAACTGTCCGACGCGATGGACAAGGGCCTGTTTGATTCCGCGCTGCTGTCCTGGGCCAAGGAGCAGTACGACGCCGGGCGAATCTATTTGCATGTGGCAGTCCGGGAAGTGACCGGGGAGGCTGCGTCATGCGAATAATCGAGCAATCGGCAACCATCCTGGATTGGAGCGGGCTTGACCTGTACCAGCGCGTGGAGCAGGCGGCGCGGGTGTGCCGCCGGAGCGAATCGAAAGGCGATGCGGAAGGCTTTGTCCGCAGTCTCATTCGGCGGGGGCATTTATCGCCGTTGGAGTTCGCGCGGGTTGAGTTTCCAGCGATTGCCCTATACCCCATCTTGGATTGGGTAAGCAATATCCGCCGCCTGCGGGAGATTGCCGTTGACGAGGAAGCGGATGAAGCCGCCGAGTTCGCGCGGCAAAGATTAGCTGCTGTCGCCATGCGATACCCCGCTTTCTGCGAGGGTATCCAGTTGACCGAGGAAGACATTTACCCGTTTGCCGCACAAGGCATGAAACCCGCCAACGACTGGATCCCGGTGTTGTTCGTTACGTCGCGCACTATTTCCCATCAACTCGTGCGCTACCGGCACGACATAACCTTCTGCCAGGAATCGCAACGGCACGTGCGCTACGACCGGGACGGCATTGAAGTCATCGAACAACCGCCGATGCTAAACCAGCATGAGTGGATGAACCAGTTAGTGTGGAACGCCTGGAATTTTGCGATGCATGATGCGGAAGGCGCGTACATCGAAATGATGGAAGCGGGCGCGACCGCCGAGCAGGCCCGCGCCGTGTTGCCCGGCTGCACGGCGACGCGGATTCTGGCCTACGCGAGCCCGGATGAATGGCGGCACATTTTCTCCCAGCGGTGCGACGAGCACGCGGACCCGCAAATGCGGGCGCTCATGATTCCGCTGCGGGACGAGATGCGGGAGCGGGAGCTGATATGAAGACAAAGATATTCGACGCGCCCGACGGGCCAATATCTATGCGGCTCTGGTTGGAAGACGACGGCAAGTTGTCCGGGATTGAATGGCACTGCCCGCAGGACGGTTGCCGGGAAATGCGACTGCGTGGGCCTGCCCGTTTCTGCCGCCACAGAATGCGCACCACGAATCAGGGCCGCAAGCTGAACTGGATTTGCGGCAACACTGACAAATGCCGCGAGGCTATGAGGAATTGGGCCATCGCGCAGTTTTACGGTTTCGCCAAGCTGTTTGAGGAGCGGGCATGATGGAATGGATTGGATTTTTGCTTCTCTGCTTGCTGTGGCTGTTCATGGTGGGCGGAGGCGGCAGGGGCCGGGGGGCGTGACATGGGCATGAGGGAGAGACGTAAAGGGCGGCGCGGAGAGACGACGGCGAAGAGGCTGCTGGCGGATCACGACTACGCCATCATCGCCGACACGGCGTCCGGAATAGCTACCGATGATTTGGTTGTGCAGGACGAGGCGGGTTGTGTCTGGAGCGTCGAAGTCAAGACGCGCAAATCAATCGAGCCCGCGCTGTTCTGCGGGCAGGCGAGAAAACAGGCGGGCAAGAAGCGGTGGATGCTGCTTGCCCACATCGACAACACATCAAGCTGGCTGGTGCTGCGCAAGGGTATGCGGCCCACAGTTTGGCACCAGAAGGAGGAATCAAAATGAGGACAGAGGAAAGAGTGTCTTTGGAGAATCTGGGACACGGCGCGGCCGCCGAACTGTTCCAGAAGGAACTGGAGAACCTGATTTTCAACGTGGTTGACCCCAACACCAAGCCGGACGCGGCGCGTTCGATCACGTTGAAGCTAAAGGTGAAGCCAGGCAAGGAACGCACCATGTGCAACGTCGAGATTTCCTGCGAAAGCAAGCTGGCCCCCGTCATGCCGTTCGAGAGCACGCTGTTCGTCGGCGTGGAGCACGGCGAGGCGGTGGCGAGCGAGTACAACCCCAACCAGCAGCGCATCCCCTTCCCGGAACCCATCCCGGAAGAGAAGCCGAAGATGCTTGCACTGAACAAGTAAGGAGGAAGACCAATGCTGAAATCGTTCGTGGAAAAGATTTGCGAATTGTCGATATGCACCGCCGAGAAGGGCGGACGCCTGTTGACATCGAAACCGTTGCACGCCGTCCGGGAGAGCGAGCCCGCGCCCCTGAAGGCCCGCACCCTGGCCGCCGTGCTGGAGTACGCGGAGCGCTTCGCCAAGGAGGACATGGAAAACGGCGAGGACGTGTTCGTGCATGTCGAGGACTACAAGACCGTGCATGTGCGCGGCGTGCTGTACGGCGTCGAAAAGCAGCGCGACTGCTTCCTGACCGCCGAAGCCTACGAGGTCGCCCACAAATTCGGGGCCAACCTGACCCTGGAGGATTTTATCGTCTATCTCCAGAGCGCCTTCGTGCAGGACGAGAACACGGCGAAGATTCTGCGCGTGGTTGGGAACATCGTGGAGGACAACGCGACCGAGTACGCCGACGACGGCGTGACCCAGCGCGTGACGGCGCGAAGCGGCATCGCCCGCCGGGAGATCGTGGACTTGCCGAACCCCGTGACGCTTCGCCCCTACCGGACATTCACCGACGCCGAGCAGCCGGATGGCCTGTTCGTGCTGCGCATCCGCCAGTCCGAAGGCGGCAAGCCCACGTGCATGTTGGTGGAGGCGGACGGCGGAGCCTGGAAGAGCAAGGCCATCGAAAACATCAAGCGCTGGTTTGACGACAACTCCCTGTCTGTCGGCATCCTTGGCTGAACCTGAAACCGAAGCGCCCCCGCCCGGCGGCATCCGGAGCGAGGGCAAACAGCAAATGTCCTAACGAGCAAAGGGACGCAAAATTATAGGTGAAACATCATGTTGACGCAAGAGCAAATCAACGAGCTTCAGACGCACCCCATCAGCTGGAGCCGCCTGAAGCACTACGACAGGAGCCCGGCCCACTTCATCGAAAACTGGCTGAACCCGCCGGAGCCGACGCCGGCCATGACGCTCGGTTCCGCCCTCCATTGCCTGGTGCTGGAGCCGGACAAATTCGAGGCCCGCTACATCGTGGCCCCGGAGGGCATAGACCGGCGCACCAAGTCCGGCAAGGAGATGTGGACCATGTTCGAGGCCGGGGCCAAGGGCAAGACCATCCTGACCGCCGAGCAGTTCAGGCAGGCGAACGGCATGTCCGGTGCGATCCTGGACTGCAACGCGGCCCGGAAACTGCTGGAGCAGTGCCCGCGTCGTGAGGACACGATCACCTGGACGGACGCCATGACCAGCCTTCCGTGCAAGGGCGTCGTGGATGCGTGGGGTGAAGGCGGATTCGCGCTGGACATCAAAACCACGCCCGACGCGAGCGAGCGCGCGTTTCCCCGCACCGTCGCCAACTACATGTACCACGGGCAGGCGGCATTTTACATGGAGGGTCTGCGCTTGAACGGGCTCGAGATGCGAAACTTCTTCTTCGTGGCGGTGGAGACGAACCCGCCCCATGGGGTGCAGGTGTTCATGTGTTCCGCCGACACCATGATTGCCGGGCGCGGCCTGTACATGCGGCTGTTGGAGCAGCACGCCGAGTGTTGCGCGGCCGGGCTGTGGACGGGCTATCCTGATTCGGTGACGGCGCTGGAACTTCCGGCGTGGGCCGCGTGAGGGGGGGTGGGCCATGAAGATACCGTACACATGGTTTTCGTGCGGCGGTAAGAACTACGGCAAACAAGGGATATTGTGTTCCACCGCAAGCGCGATGATGGGGTTGAGTCATCCTGAAATTTTAGGTGAAATCGATGCAGGCCGACTTGAGAAAATGCCCGAGAAGAAAAAGAAGTATCGCGACGGTGAGAGAAGTACAGCTATGCAGATAAATAGGGAATCGCTCAAAAAATGGTTGATGCTTTACGATGTAAAGCGAATCCCTTTGCAGGAAATTTCAGACTATACGATTCTAAGCATCAACGATTTGGTGCGGTTGAGCGGATTATCCCACAGCAAGATTGAATCGTTTTTACAGCAAGGCATTGTCCCCAAAAGCGATAAAGCAATTAAGGGTGGGAAACACGTTTGGTATGCTGGTGTAATCAAGAAATCTCGTTTCGCCTCTTTTTGCTACAATGGAGAGCAAAACGACGAATCAAACAAGCGGCAAGACAATCTGCCCCTTGTCGCGCAGACATCAGAAGAGCCTGAGCCGCTGAATTCGTCAACCGATGAAGAAAGAAAATACTTGGACTTACAAACTATGCCGGTAGAGAGCCTCTACCAAATGGTGCAAAAGAATTACGGTTTTTTCACCATTACAGGCATAGACCCCGTTGAAGGGGGATTTATGCTGGACGTGGTTGGCGATCAGCTTGACGGTCAGATTCGCAAGGTCGTCGCAGAGAGGCAAAAAGAGATTGTCCCTTACCTTCTGAGGAAGGCAAACGTATTGGTGCGGTCAGAATTTATCAAGACGGTTTTGCTTTCCAATCCTTCAATAATTTACCGGACGATTTTTGGATAACGACAGGAGGAACCATCATGGAACAGAATCTTCCCACCACATATCAGGCCCCGGCACCGGCCCCGTCGGTGAACTACTTTGCCGACATCCAAATATTCGAGGACGGGCAGCGCATGTGCAAGCTGTTGGCCGCCTCTGACCTGGTGCCGCAGCAGTTCCGCAATAACGTCCCCAACGTGATGATTGCGTTGGAAATGGCCGTGCGCACCAACTCCTCGCCCTTCCAAGTGATGCAGAATATCTACATCGTCCATGGAAGGCCGGCCTGGAGCGCCACGTTCATCATCGCCGCGCTGAACAGTTGCGGACGCTTCTCGCCGCTCCGCTTCGACATGCAGGGCGAGGGCGACAGTCGGATATGCACGGCGTGGGTCATCGAGAAAGGCACTGGCGAGAAATTGGAAGGCCCGCCCGTGTCTATTGAAATGGCGAAGCGCGAAGGCTGGTACGGCAAGAACGGTTCGAAGTGGCAGACAATGCCGGAACTGATGCTCCGGTATCGCGCCGCCACGTTCTTTGGCCGCTTGTACGCGCCGGACATCCTCATGGGGATGCGCACCAGTGACGAGATGTACGACATCGAGGCCAACGAGGAGATGCGCCGACGCCCGGCGCGGCGGCAAGACCGGCAGCCGACGCCCGCCCCGGAGCCGATGGAGCAGGCAGGCGGCCCTGCGAGCGTTGATGAGATCAACGCCATGTTGCGGGCGGAATCCGCACCCGCCCAGCCTGCGGCGGCCGAGCCCGTGGCCGAGGCGACGGCGGAGCCTGTCGCCGAGCAACCGCAGGCTGAAGCCCAAGAACCGGCGAAGGAAGCTCCGGCGGAAGACGGCGGCAACCCGCCCGAACAGGAAAGGATTACGGCCGCGCGAGAGGCGGCAATGACATACATGGCCGAGATCGACGCGATCAACGACGCGCAGGTGCTCAAAGGATGGGCGATGAAGCGCGGATACAAAACGCTGGCTACTAATCTGGGCGGCATGGAGTCCGCTGAATACAAAAGCGTAATGCAGCATATCAACAAACGCCTGCAAGAACTGGAGGGCAAAAAATGAACACTGCCGAGTTGATGAAAAAATGGGACGCCGGACGCAACTCGATGACGCTGACGAGCCGGAAGACAGAGTTTGAGTTTTTGGGGAAGGTGGTGATCCCACAACTTCTTGTTGCCGGAGAAACTGTCACTATCCCCGGAGTGGGGAGGCTGAAGGTCAAGACCCGGAAAGGCCGTGTCGCGAGGAATCCGCGCACGGGAGAGCAGATCACCGTTCCCGCGAAACAGGTAGCGGTGCTGGTGATGGACAAGGAGCTTGAAAAGGTCCTGAACAAATAGCGGCTTGGGGCGGTTTGCGCAGCGAGGGCCGGGCGTCACTAAGGCGTGGCGCGGGGATTGGGCGGATAGCGCCCCCGGCCGTTCGAGAGGGAAAAACGCTGGGTTCCCGAATGGGAGTAAAGAATCCCCATGCGCCCGGGACGGCCGCGCATCGCGCACCGGAGCGACCTGGCCGCAAGCCGCCCCATTTTGGGAAACAAGACAACGACGAGAGGCATGATATGGCGCGACCGCGCAAAGAGGGCTTCGAGTATTTCTCCCACGACACCCGTTCCATGTCCGACGAGAAGTTGGATGTTCTGGTCATGCAGTTCGGGGCCAAGGGCTACGCCTTCTATTTTCTGCACTTGGAGTACATCTATCAGAGGGATGATTTGGCGGTGGATGTTTCCAGTCAGACGTTCCGCAAGCTGATATGCGGCAAGCTCCAGATCACGCCGGAGGAGTACGACGAGATTCTCATGGCATCCCTTGATTGCGGACTGTTCGACGCCGCCCGTTTCAACGAGACCGGCGAATTGTTCAGCAACGGTGTCTTCAAGCGAGTGGAAGCCGTGCTGAAGGAGCGTGAAGGCAACCGGAACAGGCAGCAACGGTTCCAAGAAAAACAGAAAAACAACGAAGATATAACGCTGTCGCCGGATGATGCGCCTGATTATAACGGGGTTATAACGGAACATAACGCGGCGTCACAAAAAGTAACGCTAGAAAAGGAAAAGGAAAAGGAAAGTATAAAAGACTCCCCCCCCTCCCCCCCACGGGGGGGCGGCGAGCGCGACGAGGCTGACGCCGAAGGGGAGGAGCGGACGCCTCCGGAACCACCAAGGCGCAACGGAACGCCGAACTGCCCGCACGAGCAGATCATCGCGCTTTACCACGAAGTGTTGCCGCAATGCCCCAAGGTCACATCCTGGAACGGACATGGCCGAAAGCAACTCGCCCTGCGCTGGCGGGAGGACAAGGCGCGGCAGAGCATCGACTGGTGGCGGGACATCTTCGGGAAGGTGGCGCAAAGCGACTTTCTCATGGGACGCAAGCCGAACACGACCTTCCTCTTCAGCCTGGGCTGGTTCGTCGGCCCGCGAAACTTCGAGAAGGTGCTGAACGGCCACTACGTGAACCACGCCGGCCCTGAACGGGGCGGCAACGTCAAAACCATCGGAGGACTCGAATTTTGAAAACTCAAGACGCTGACATGCTCGAATCCGGGCTGATTCGGGCGGCCGTCAAGAGGCCGGAGTCCTGGCCGGAACTGTCGGGCATCGTCAAGCCCCGGCACTTCCAGCAGGCGGAGGCCATGCGGGCGTGGGTGGCGATTGGCGAGAACTGGCGGGCGGACATAGCCGCCGACGAACTGTTCGCCTCCGCCTACATCGCCCTGGGCGACGAGCGGGCCAAGGCCTGGTTCTTCGACGCGGCGCAGGAAGACCCGTTCACCATGTCGCCCGCCGCTGCGGAGGACGCGGCACGGCGCGTGGCCGAAGCGGCATTCGTCCGGAGACTGGGCGCGGACCTTAGGGCTCTGGCCGAGAAGACCCGCGATGACGCCCACTGTGACCGGGCCGGACTGTTGCGAGACCTTTCCGACCTGTACCGCCTCGCCTCGACGGACGGCGAACAGCGGCGGGACAACACCATCGCGGCGGCTGTGGGGCGCTTCACCGAAACCCAGCGGCAAAACCGCGAGCGCGGCTCCGTGGGTATGCGCACCGGCTTCACGCTCCTGCAAGATGACGGCATCGAGTACCAGCCGGGCCATCTGTGGGTGGTGGGCGGCAAAACCAGCGTTGGCAAAAGCGCGTGGATGATCGAGGCCCTGTGCCGCTTCTTCCGCCTCAACCAGGACCGGCGCGCGGTCATTTTCTCGACGGAGATGACCGAGACCCAGAACGTGGCCCGGCTACTCGCCAACAGCACCGGCTACGCCGCCAACGTCATCGCCTCCGGCAACATGTTACCCCAGCACGCGGAACATGTGGAGGCGGAGAAGGCGGTACTGGCCGCGCGAAAGCTGCACATCGAAACCATGCCCCGCGCCCTCGCGGATATCGCCGCCGTCTGCCGCAGGCTGAACATGTCCGAAGGCGGACTGGACATGGTGTGGATCGACTTCATCCAGAACGTGACCACGCCCTCCAAGGACGACTACAGCCGCATGAGCGACATAGCCCGGAGCCTGCAAGCGCTGGCCCTGGAACTGGAATGCTGCATCGTCTGCCTGTCGCAGTTGTCCAACCAGGCGGCGCGGGAAGAGCACGACAATCTGGAGTTCAAGGGCGCGGGCGAAATAGCGGCGGCCTGCGACGTGGGCGTGTTTTTGAAACGCGCCAAACAGGACAGGACGCAACTCCTGTTCGAGGTCAAAAAGAATCGTCACGGCAGATGCGGCATGTACCGGCTGCAATTCGCCGACGGCTACACCAGAATTGAGGAAATCACCAGGGTGGAGGACTGAACATGGCTGAACTGAACCCGTGCCCAATCTGCAAAGCGCCCGTATCCATTCGGCGATGGGGGTACTTCCGGCAGTGGGCCGTAGTCTGCGAGCATTGCAGGCTGGTACTGCTGGAACCAACGCGACGGTGCAGCGGCTTACCGGCATTGTTCGATGTGCTGGCGAAGAAATGGAACGCAATCAATCAGGGAGAAAATTGAAATGATCAACAAAGTCATCATCATCGGCAACCTTGGCGGCGATCCCGAACTGCGCATAACCACCACCGGGAACTCCGTGTGCAACTTCCGGGTTGCCACAACCGAGCGTTGGCGCGGGCAGGACGGCCAGATGCAGGAGCAGACGGAATGGCATCGCGTAACAACGTGGGGAAGGCTGGCTGAAATCTGCGGGCAGTACCTGTCCAAGGGCAGCCGCGTGTACGTGGAGGGGAAATTGCAGACGCGCACCTACGAGCAGGACGGCGTCACGCGCTACTTCACCGAGATTGTGGCGCGCGAGATGAAGATGCTGGGCGGCGGCAGACAGGAATACGCCGGGAACGGCCCTGACGCGCCGCAGAATCGAAATTTGGGGGGCAACGCGAGTAACGACACTCGTGGAGCGCAAACGGCCAACAGCGGGCCGTACAGGCCGCCACAGCAGCAGTCGTTCGTGCCGCCGCAGGAAGGCCCGCCGCGACACAATCCGCCGGGCTACCACGAGGAAGACGTGCCGTTCTGACAGAACATGGCCGCCCCGTTCTGCGGGAGCGTGGCGCAAACGATTCACGAGATTGGATGCGGCGCGTCCGCAGAGGAATTTTACTACAAATACGGCGTATTCTGCGAATGCGGCGCTACGCTGGAAGGCAAGGCCGTTGTCAGGACGGGCGCGACGGTTGACAGGGAATCCTGGATCACCAACT
Organism: uncultured Desulfobulbus sp.; assembly: GCA_946539945.1. Classification (GTDB taxonomy): domain Bacteria; phylum Desulfobacterota; class Desulfobulbia; order Desulfobulbales; family Desulfobulbaceae; genus Desulfobulbus. Next base: position 13,348 of record CAMNHX010000001.1, read on the forward strand.
CGGCGATGCGGAAATGGAATGGGAGGAAAGAACAATGATCGAAGAAATAAAATGTGATGCCATAGATGTATTGGATGAACCCAGAAAATCGTTAGTAGGCATGTTTTACGCTCGTTACTCACAAGACGAGAGCGATTATCATGATGTTGGGCAAATAATCGGCCGCGAGGACGGGTTCTATCTGTGCAGGCATTGGTTTCTTACAGGAGACCTTGAAGATTGTAGTTACGGGCGAGTAACGTATGGTAATACTGAAGGTTATGGAAATGTATTTGTTATCCCATCAAGCATCATAATTCAAGACGCTATCAATAATGATATAAACGAAAGAGAATTTATATTTTTCGACACGATTGAAAATTTTTCAGAGTTTTGCTCCTACATAGCAAGGCAGAGGGCTAAAGGGGCAAGGAGGTATTGGAGTGGGAGAAAATATACTGAGGATGCGGAATGAAGCGGCGTGAAATTTTGGAAACCGCGTCCGCCTGCGTGTGCGGCGACAGGGACGAGCAGTACGGAAATCCGGAGAACAGCTTTGCGCTGATTTCCCGTCTGTGGAACGACTACCTGCAAGGAGGGGCGGAGCGGAAACCGACGCCGGTGACGCTGGACATCATCTCCCCCCGCGACGTGGCGGCCATGCTGGCCCTGCTCAAAATCGCCCGCATCCGGGGCGGTCAAAAGCACGCGGACAACTGGGTTGATTTGGCCGGCTATGCGGCGTGCGGAGGGGAAATCGAAGGTGGAAAATGAGCAAGTCGAATCGGGAGATCGACATCAGCCAGGTGGTGAACAAGCTGCGGAGCATGTGGCGGGCGCGGAGGCAGCACCACACCACGGGCAAGATCACCCTGGATTTGCATTTCCAGGACGGCGCTATCGTCAAGGCGGACCTGACCGTCGGCCTGCGCCTGAACTCTCCGGAACAACTTGACTTGTTTTCTTGACTTTTCGGGCTGATGGTTTATGCTGGCAATGACGACATCGTGAGCATTGCCGGGCATAAAACCCGGATACATCAAGCCCGGTGCAAAGCCTTCCGACGCATTTCCAGCGACGGCGCTTTGCACCGGGCTTTTTCCGTTGGGGAGAACGAAACATGAACGATATCAAGTTTTTTCGTGGCGTCACGAAATTGATCATGACTTGTGCAATTTTTGCACAAGTTGGTTGCGCGGGGCCGCAGGTGACGGCGTTGGACGTGGAGATTGCCCGCGCGCAGGTGGAAACGGCCCGGGCCTGCTACGCCGCGCACATGCCGCCCGCGTATCCGGACGCGAGGGACGCGGCGTTGATGCTCATGGCCCGGGCATTGGCCCCGGACCCGTGCCGCGCGACGAACGTTTACGACGCCCGGCAGGCCATCGCGGCGGCGCAGAATCAGGCCGTGGGGCAGGCGGTGCCAGGCGTGGTGTCCGGGGCCGTGGCGCTGGGCGGCATCATCGCGGGCGCGGACGTGCTCAAAAATGCCGTGCGCAACAGCGGCGGCGCGATCACGGGCAACAACAACACGGTGTACGACACGCGGAGCAACATCAGCAGCAGCAGGCAGGGCGAGGGCGCGTCGCTGTCCGCGCCGACAAACGGCCCGGACATGAGCGCGCCGGTCATAAACTACCACCTGCCGGAGGCGCAACCATGAGAGGTACTGTCGCAACATGCGGGCACTTGTTCCACGACGGCGAACACGAGGTGGAATTCAAGTTCCATTGCCGCAAGGATTGCCGGTGGTTCACGTCCGAAACGAGTGATTTTGGTCAGTGTGACTGGCGCTCCGTAGATGAACCTGGCTGTTGCTGCCATTTGCAGGCGCAGATTGAGGCGTTGCGGTTCCTGGCCGATGCGGCGTCCAAAGGGGCCGATGAACTGGAGGCCGACCTATGAGCCACGGCATGAGCAATCCGAATTTGGGCAAGCGCCGCCGCATCGAGATTGACGGCGAGAACTACTACCTGATTGTTACCGACGGGCCGGACGGTTTCTCGGTGGACATCACCTGCCCGCGAGAAAATGCGCCGGAAAATATCCGGATGCGCCGTGCCGTGGAGACAATAACCAGCAATATCAACAAAATGCTGGCGGAGGTGCGACATGCAGCCTGACGATTACGTGCATTGTTTGGAAGCGTGTTTTGCCGCCCTGGCGGCCGCGCTGGCCTGGTGCTGGCGATTGGCCGTGAAGGACCACGACAGACATCTCCGCATCGAGCGGCTCGAACAGTGGCGGCATGAACACATGCGGGAATACCGCGCCGTGGCGGAGACGTTGACCGCGCTGCAACAGGGGCAGGCGGTGCAGACGACGGAGTTGCGCAACATCTGCCGGAGTCTGGACGAGTTGCGGGACAATCAGCGGGAGATCATCGCCTCGCGTATTGCGGGCGGCCGCAGGTGGGATGACCCGCCCGCTCCGGGAGGTGCGACATGACGCCGATGATTCCCATGCCGGTGCTCCGGCAAATCTACAGGATTCCGGAGGGGCCGTGGTGGCGGCGAGTGCTGGGCTGGTGGCGGGCTCCGGTGGTGTACGAGGTGGCGGAAAATTTCATCCTGACCATCCGGCTCCATCCGAAAGTCGCCCCTGTCAAGCTGTGCCTGCCGGCAGGGTTCCGCTCCGATTTGGCGAGCACGCCCCGGATAAGCTGGGCGTTTGGGTTTCGCCCAGACAACCCGGCGCTGTGTCTGGCCGGACTATTTCACGACTACTACTACCGCCACGGCGGCTACTTTTCCAGGTGGTGGCCGAACGACTACGACGAGTGCGTCCACGGGTTCCGCGACGCGGGCAAATGTTTTGCGGACATGGTGTTCTGTCGCATGATTGCCGAACTGGCCCACGTGAAGACGCCCGGCTATGCGGCGTTTGCCGCGCTGGCGCTGTTCGGCTGGCCCTCGTGGCGGGCGAACGCGAAATACCGGGAACTCGCGGCCCATCTGGGCCACGACGGCCCCGGCTACAACACCGTGACATTGCAGGGGGATTATACCGATGAAGACGAATGAGACGCTGGGCCAGAAACAGCGGCGGTTCGGCCGCATGGTGGCGGCATTGCTGAACAAGGCCCTGGAGATGGGCTACGAGTACACCTTCGGCGACGCCTACCGCGACACGAGCCTGCATGGAGATTTCGGGCAGAAGCGTGGTTACGGCGCGGCGAAGAGCCTGCACAAACTGAAGCTGGCGATAGACCTGAACCTGTTTCGCGATGGGAAATATCTGTCGTCAACCGAGGATCACCGCCCGCTGGGCGAGTGGTGGGAATCGATAGGCGGCACGTGGGGCGGCAGGTTCAACGACGGAAACCACTACAGCCTGGAGCACAACGGCTGCAAATGATAGGGCGCGGCGACAACAAGACCGACCGTGGGCGGCCGGGGCGCAACGGGAATCAGCCACAGTACCGGGAGGAGGCGACGCCTCCGCAACCGCGCCGAGACCTACGCGCGTGGGCGTTTCCGGCCGGACAGCCCATGGCCCATATAAAAGCGAGGTGAGACATGGCGGAACGGAAGAGGGGCCGAACGGCAAAAAATATAGCCGGGGACTCCCTCGTCAGTCTGGGCAAAGGAGTTATCGGACTGGGCGAGTCGGTGATGGGCTTGTCGGACATGATGTCCCATGGCCTGGCAAGCCGAGGCTGGAGGGCGATGGGCTACAACCCGGAGGCGGCGCGGCAATACCTGGACACCCTGTACAGCGCGCCGCAACAGGCGGACAATCGGGCCGTCGAGGAGGCGCGGGGCATCTACGGCACGACGGCGGCGATGATGGGACATCCTATGACGATGGTGCATACCGGCATAGAGCAGGTTCCGCAGGTGCTCATGGCGGGCAACATCGCCAGGCAGGCCGCGCCTCATCTCGCCAAGGCGATTCCCGCTCCGGCCGCATCCGCAATAGCGAAAGGACTGGGCGAAGGCGTACTCGGCATGGGCAAGGCGGCGGAACAGATAGCGCGGAACAATCCGGACGCGGTGGCGAGCGACTGGGGGGCGGCGCAAAACCTGGAGGCGGCGGCGCACGGCGCGGTTGATGCGGCCATCGACAGGACAGGCAACAGGATTGTGCGGCGGGCAAGCATGGGCAGGTTGCCCGATTCATCCGCCGTGGGCGCTGGACTCAGCGAGGCCGGGCCGGAGAACTACATGCAGCAAGCGAAAGACGCGATGGTCAGGCGGATGGGCGGAGGCACGGTTCCGGCTCCGGAAGTCGGGCGGAGGAAGGAGAAGCGCCCCGCCATCGACGCGGCGATGATTGGGCTGTAACCAGGCGATAACCGCACAAAATCGGAAATTCCGAATTTCTGAGGACGACATGGATCAGGACCTTTTCAACCAGGTAATGGCGAGCTTCGACCAGGGCAACCAGGAACCCAAGCGCACACTGGGCGGCACGGCGAAGGACGTTGGCGTGTCCGTGGGCAAGGGCGTTTTGAGTATCCCGGAGTTTGCGCTGGGTATGCTCAAGCTGTCGCAGATCGGCAGCGAGGGTGCGGAGCAGGCGGCCGGGGGGAGCGACAACGCCTTCGTTCGGGGCGCCGCAGCGGGGGCCGCAGCACTGAATCCCATGGGCGCTCTGTGGAGATTGGACAGGGCTACAGGCGGATACGCGAATCGTGCGCTGGGCTACTCCAGCGACAAGGTGGCCGAGTGGCAACAGGCCCTCGACAACCAGTACAGCGACGCTCAAAAAGCGGCGAATCAGCGGGTGCGGGACGCCGAGGGTTTTTGGGGCACAACCAAAGCCGCGCTGGAGAATCCATCCACCATCGCGCATTCGGCTATCGAGTCGTTGCCGCTCATGTTCGGCGGAGCCAAGGCCGGTCAACTCGTCACCAAGGGCGGACTCAAGGCGGCCGAGCGGCTGGGGGTGAAAAAAGCCGGAGAGGTTGGGGCGCAACAGACGGCGCGGTATGGGGCAAGGCTTGGCGAAGGCATGGCGGCAGGCGGCGTCATGGCGGAGCAGGTCAGTCGGGAGAACGAAGGAGCCCCGCTGACAGCAGGCCAGGGACTGGCCGCATTGGCGGCGGGCGCGGGCACGTCAGCGCTGGGCGCATTGGGCAGCAAGGTGGGGCGGCGTTTCGGCGCGGTGGACATCGACGAGATGTTCGCAGGCGGCATGGCCGCCGTCGGCAGGGGCGGCGAACGCATGGCGTTGCAGGATGCGGCGCGGGCGGCGGCGCAGGGCATCACGCCCAAACAATTACGCGAGGGAATCAAGGCAGAGGGCAGGGATTTTGTTGAGCGGGAAATTGCCCGGCGGATTGTCGAGGGCGGCGGCAAACTGTCGGCGGCGCAGATAGCCAGGGGGATTGCGGCGGGCGCGTTCTCCGAGGGCGGTTTGGAAGAACTGCCGCAGTCCATGCAGGAGC
>CAMNHX010000002.1 GCA_946539945.1 uncultured Desulfobulbus sp.
GGAGATTTTTTGAATGTTATCAGAATGTTACACTTGTGTAAACACCCCCTAATTTGTAAGAGTTACAGGGTACTACAGCGCCTTGAAGGCTGCGGCAAACTCAGCCTCCAAGGCAACCTCCTCACTCCACGCAAACAATGTCAGTGTCCGCCCGGGTCAAGGTCTCCACTCCAGACTCTGTGACCAGATGGGTGTTCTCAATGCCCACTGCGCCTTCGGGAAACACGAATTTCGGCTCCAAAGCAAAGACCATGCCCGGCTCCAGTTCCTGCTTCAGACCCTTGGCAAAAACCGGCATCTCGTCCAGCTCCAGGCCCACACCGTGACCTACAAAACGCACCCGATCCCGCCCCATGCCCATAAAGTGTTCGGATAAGCCAGCCTGTTCCGCCTTGTCCAAGGCGAGCAGGTACAGGTCCTCCCAAATCGTGCCCGGACGCACCTTGTCAAGAATCGCCGCCTCGATGGCCAAGGCGGTCTCATAGGCAGTGCGTAGCTTGGCAGGCATCTCACCGATGCAGAACATACGGGTTTCGTCTGTAGTGTAGCCGTCCACCACGCAACCGTAGTCCACGTAGATGGCTTCATTTTTGGCGAGCCGGTTCCAACCGGCCCCTTGGGGATTGTTCGCCGGGCCAGTGCCGGAACCGCCCACCGGCCCGTCAAAAAAACTGGGCACTGCGGCGCTTACCCCGCAGTGCGCGTTACCCATGAAGAAGTTCTGGTTGAAGGTGCGCATCTTCAGCCCTCCGCCGTAGCCGCGCCGCCGCAGTCCGGCCTCGAAGAGCGCGGCCAAATCCAGTTCGGTCATGCCTTCGCGAAGCCAAGAGGGCATTTCTGCAAAAACCGCGTCCAGAACCGCTGCCGAGGCCCGGAGGCGCTCGATTTCCCAGGCTGACTTGCGCATCCGCTGCTGTTTGAGCGCCGGGGAAACGTCGACCAAGGTCGACTTCTGAAAGAGTCCTGCATAGTTACCATAGAGGTTGAAGGGCAGAACGTCCAGTTCCAAGCCGAGGCTTTTGAGGCTGCCCGCAGCAAAGCCGTGGTCTTCCAGTGCCTCGGGCAGGGTCTTGAGACTACGCAGTTCCAGAATTTGGGTCAGGGGCGATTCGGCACAGGCACGATCAAGGCTTTTGCGGATCATGAGCAGGGGTTCGCCCTCCGTGGGCACAAAGAGATGCCCGCTCTGGGATGTGCCGCTGTAGTAGAACAGGTTGACATGGTGGGTAATGAGGGCCGCGTCCAGGCCCGCTTGGGCCAGACGACCTTGCAGGTTCGCGATACGGGCTTCTGTTTCGGTTTTGGGGGTGAGAATGGGGTTGCGCATGGTTTTTTGCCTCTCGTCTGTTTTGTCTGGTCTGTGCCGAATATCCTGAAGAATATCGGGAAGGCGGCAGGAGACGGACTTTTACCGCTTCGCTGACAAGTCGCTTGTTCAGCATGACAGGGAAAGAAACTGTCATTCTGAAGAAGCGAAGCGCTGAAGAATTTCAAGGAGAGTACCGGGAAGAAGGCAGGAGTTGCTTTTGCCGATATTCTGGAATCCGTTTGGAGATACTTCACTCCGCTCCGCTTTGTTCAGTATGACATAAAAAGTGAACGCAGAAACGCTCTAAAATAATTGACATCCCTGTTCCTTGTATTCCTTGACTCGCTCCAGAAGAAAATCTGTATCAACTTCCAAGAAATCTGCCAAGCAATCCAAACAGTAAAAAGAAGTGGTTTCCATCTCAATCAATTTTTTTGTGAGTCCAATTTCGTTCCTGGTCAAAGGGATTTTTCCGCATACACAGCAATGATGCTTTTTCATAAAGGCTTATTGAGGGATCAGTTTGACATCAAATTTGGGCATATCCTTGCCGCGAAATTCCAAATCAAGATAGCCCAATTGATTTTTTATGGTTTCTCTCATCCATTTGGACCGAATCAAACAGTAGCGCCTGAAGGTTTCTGGATCAATATCTGTGGAACTCCGCACATGAGGAAAGAGCAGCTTGAGGTAAGCGGTTGCAATTCGTTTGACTGCTTCTGTATCTCTGGTGTCAGCAGCTTCTGGCACTTCAATCAGTTCATCAACGATGACACGGTAGCTCAAGTCTTCTCGCAACTCGTGCATGATCGCGCTGAAGTATTCTGAATTGAGCGCCCAGCCGGAGACTTTCAAATCATCATTCATTCTGGGGATATTCCACCCCTTGATAAACCCATGAAAACGCTCTATCAGGGCCGATTCCCTGAACACAGATGGCAACTCTTCAAACATATTGGTAAATCCGTCCTGATCCATGGTTTCCTTTTTAATGTTTCCGCACAGAATCACGCCAGCATCTGCCTTACCCTCATAGTTTCCAACAGTGAAAATACCGGATTCCAAATAACCTTTCAGAGCTGCTCGCATTTCATCCACATCAGTAAAAGAAATTGTCTGTACCTCGTCAAGGGTAACAAAGTCATTTCCTGCAACCAGTCCTTCACGTCGCTTGCTCAAATCGTAGAACATTTTGGCACGGCTCATTACTCCGCCGCTGGATAGCCAGCCAAAACGGCTGACTCTCCCGAAGAGGTAGGATTTTCCTGTTCCTTTTGGAGCCAACTCAATCAGGTTCAAGCGCTTTTCCACAAAGGGCAACAAACGGGTCAGCATGGTCAGTTTTTTTTCTTCATCACCCCGGTAGCCTTCAGCATTGTAGTCCACTGCACCCAAAAGAACATCCAGCCATTCTTCCGTGGAGAATTCTTTTCGAGCCTCTTTGAAATAGTCAAGATCAACTGTATAAGGACAGAAAGTCTTGAATGAAATCAGTTTGATCTTGCCTCCACTTTTTCCTCCTTCTTCTCCATTGGGAACACGATAACCCAGTTCCACCAAACCCCAAGTCTCCCTGCCGCCCACAAGATCACCCTTACAGCAGTCCCACACTTCATCTTCAATTACCGTGTCTCCGTACATCAAACCAAAGTCGGGAAGGGCAAAGGAAACCCCTGCAGTGCTGATGTTTATGTCCACAGAGACTTTGGCCAGAAATTTGACCCGCTCATGTTCAATTACCACTCTATTCTTGATGGAAGTCCAGTCTTCCTTACGTGGCAGATACCGACGCACAAAGTCTTCAATCTCATACTGGTCAAAATGACCATTTTCATCGGCAAAACGCTTCAAAAGCCAATCACGCATAAAAGATGGTAGGGTAAGGGCAGAAAAGAAATTGCTCTTCTTGAGATCCTTATACACAACCATCTCGTCAAAGCAGTTTCTCAACTTGTCGATCATGGCAATTCTCCCCTAAAACAGACTGTCAAATTCGTCATTTGTTGTAGCACTTTTGCCTACAGCCTTGAATTTTATGTCTTTAAATACCTCATCCCCAGCATGAACTTCGACAAAATACTCTCCTGCCCGATTTATATCCGGGATACTAACCAGAAAATGCTGGCGATCTGTATGAGGTTCAGCAGAGTACACCTTATCCTTCCAAAGCAAATGCACCTGACACTTCTGGTCCACCGGATGATTAAAGTAGAGTTCAATCTGTGTTCCTGTTTTAGAGTCGGCTTTGACTTGTTTCTCTACCACTTCCACAGTCAGGGCGCTGTTCTTCAGCGAGAGTTCAATCAGGGGAACCACTACTTCTTCCAGAGAAGCGCCGCCGTGGACCTCCACATCCGCTGCCCGGCTTCCCTTGAAACGCCCATAATCCGCCAGCACCAGCCAGCCGTTTTCTTCTGTGGCGCAGGGCAGATCCCAGTCGGCAAAGGCAGGACAGCAACGGCCCGAGTGCTTGCCTTGGGTTTCGGTTTCATACTTTTCTGTCTTGTTGTGCAGCACAGCCAGCCGGGAAGTGCCGTGATCGCTGACAATGAGTATCCGCTTGTACTTGTCGTCCTTGAGCATCCGGGCTGCTTTTTCCATCACATCAGCAATGATCTCCAACTCTTTGGCAAGGTGGATAGGCAGTTGCTCCTTGGTGAAGTCGTAGCTGCTCCGGTCAGCGTGTTTGATCTTGTCCAGTTCCTTGTCCGAGAACTTCTCGCCCGGCCAGTCGTCGTAAAAATGGCGGTTTTCAGAAGTAATGGTCGGCAATGCTGCACGGGCAAGGTGAACCCGCAAAGTCAGCTTCTTTTTTTTGGCCTGTGCCTCCATAAAGGCCAGATATTCCACGCCGAGCGCGTCCAGCCAGTAGAGCAGTGTGTCCTTTTGCGTGTCCTTTCTGTTCAGCTTGGGCAGTACCTGTTCCCGGGTGGGCAGACGGTTGAAAGGGCGCTTGTGCGCCAATTCCTCCACTTGGGCCAGAAAGTCAGGGTCCAGCGTGTTGCACACCTTTTGCCGCCGATAGTCGGCAAAGTAGTGGGTCAGCAGTTCTGCTTGATCTGTACCTTTGAATCGATACGGCTTCAGATAGTCTGCCAGATCAGGGTAAATGTTTTCCAGATGCTCGTACAGTCCATGCTGGGCTATCCAGGCCAGAACAGCCTGCCGCTCTCTTATGGTATTGTCAGTCAGGCGGCAGATGCTTTCCTTCTGCCTTTTGTTGTTGGCCTGTATGAAATCAATAATGTCCGACTCTGCAAAGGATTTGACCAGTTTCTTGCGCTCCTGATACCAACGGGCAAAATTCGGATCTTGAGGTGAAATTGAGACCAGGGCTATATTCAGTTCCTTGCCCAGTTGCTCCAGACTGGAAGCCCGGTTCAACGCAAAGCGCAGATAGCTGTTGTGCAGCTTGTCCCGCTTGGTGTGCAGGCACAGAAAGGCAAGCCAGTTGCGAAAGGTCTGATCTTGCAGAAAGTCAGACAGATTTTGCTCCAGATTGCCGTCCAGTCCGTGAGCAGAAAAGACGGCTTCCAGAGAACCCTGGTGCTGGTTCAGTTCTGCCAGCAGTTCTGCCCACTGCGCTTCAGTGCCGCCGCTTTCCGGGACCTCAAGGTTGGACACGGTTTGGCGCACGCCGTCATAAGCACTTTTGATCGCACCAACCGTGCAGAGGGACTCGGCAAAACTGACTGCTGTGCAGACAGGGAGTCGCCCCTGTCTGCCCGTTTCCAGACTCTCCAACAGGGCCTTGAACCCGGAAATCGCGGCCAGTCCCAGATTGGGCGCAACCAGTGTGACAGCCAGATCACAGTCCGTCGGTTCCAGTACGCAAAAGCGCCGCCCGTCAAAGCGCGGATCCCGCTGCAGTTCCGTGAGCTGGGCGGCAAGTCCGCGCAACAGCAGAACCACCTTGCCATTCTCCAGGTTCATGTCTTTCAGTCGGGCCAAGGTGTCGTCCGCCTGTCTTTTACCGCGCAAAGCCAGATACTCCCCCAAGCCTGTGACCAGTAGCTTGTGCGGGCTTGTCCTGACTTCGCCCATCAGTGCGTCAAGGTTGGGCACTTTGTCTGGTCCGCTGCAAAAGCAGCTGGTTTTGCACTCTTGCAGACCAAAGCCAAGCAGTTCAGTCCTGACGCTTTGGTAAGCTGCATCGCCCACAAACACAAAGAAGGGTGTCGTGGCAGATGATGCGGAAAAGGGCGCAGTGGCAGAGGGTACGGAAAAGGAGGCTGTCAAGTAGTGCTGTACCTCTTCAAGCATCGTCCTGTTCTCCTCCGGTCTGCTCTGCCAGAATGGCCAGCCCCACCTGGATATTGCCCGAAACCAGCGCCTTGAGATAGCGTTTCAACTGGGCATCGCCCATTTCCTCGATCTTGCGCAGGACCCGGTCGCTACCACCTGCCTGATACTCTGCTTCGGCAAGTTGCTGTACTTTTTTGCGGATATGCGGGTTCCTGTCCCAGTCGTACACGCTAACATCTACTACAGTTTCCAGCCTGTCTCGCACCGTGTTCAGGTCAGTCAGCAGGAGCGCATAGTCTTGCAACACAGCGTCACTGAACAGCGCATCGCGCCGGGTCTCGTCCTGTATGACCTCAAAGAGCTTTGTCTGTTCAAGAAAGCGCAGTCCAGCCTGAATGTCAGTCTCTGCTGCGCCCCAGTTCTTGTTGAGAATCTCAAAGGTGGTCTGGGCCTGTTCGTATTCCTCGTCTGCCACACAGCAGAGAATGGGCGTGCGGTAGCGTTGCGACCACTCTTCTGGCGTTCTGGTGTTGGTTTTGTCCCGCCACAAGCGGAAGAGTTTGGATTTGAGCTGGTTCTTTTTGAACTCCTCTGCCTTGCTTTTGACGCAGGCATTGCAGTCTGTGGCAGACAGGGCAAAGAGTCCGTGTGGCAGGTCATTTTTGACTGCCTCAATCTCTTCTGCGCCCAGTTCTTCCAGATAGGGCGCGTACAGTTTGGCAAAGAGGGTGCTTTCCCCGTCCAGAATCGCCTTGAGGGCAGCCCCCTGCGTCACAAGGTCCTGGTGCAGGTACTGCCACTGTTCAGGGAGCAGGTTTTCTCTCCTGTACACCTTCAAAAGTCCGTCCAGGACCTTGCCCAGTTCTGGCTGTCGTTGTTTCAGGGCATCGCAGGAGATACGGAACAGGTTCAAGCGCTCCTGCCAAGCCTTGCAGGCTGCCTCACGGGAAGAGGCTGAAGCGTTGAGCAGGTCCTGGCTGGTTTTGGCAAAGCCGTAATCGGTCAGGAGCTTACGGATTTCATTTTCCCCGATCTCCCGGTCCCAAAGGTTGGCGTGTTCTACATCAAAGAGGCTGCGGATGTCGTTCAGTACCGAGCTTTCCGCGCCAATTTCAGCGGCGAGTTGCAGAATCCTGCCGCCCTCAAAGTGGCGCAAAAAGTCCCGCATTCCCCGTTGGCACTGTTCCTTGCCCAGCAGTTCGCGCAGACAGGTAGCCAGATTGGGCTTGATCACAGCAATGCGCCCCAGTTCCACTGCCCTTCTGTGGGCTTCCTGCCCGCTGCTGCGCCCCAGTTCAATATAGCGTTGCACAATGTCAAAGCAACCACCCTCATCAATGCCTTCAAGACACCAGATCGGCAGACCCCATTCCTTCATCTTCTTGCCAATAGCCCTGGCTGCCTGATCGGCGGAGGTGCAGTTCTGCGCCGGAATATCCCAAACCTTTTCCGTCAACTCATAAAAGGCCATTTCATCCGGCGTCATTCTGACAAGGGCTGTGGTCTTGAGTCTGGCTCTCTTGGCAGGGTTGATATAGTCGCCCAGCATCTCGGCGAGTTTGTCTGGGGTCATGGGTTCGTGTGCGCCGGAAGAGTCACTGTAGCGATAGGGATCGCTGCTGTACTCCTTCAGGAGAAAGCCTGCCAGAAAGGCGGAGAGGTTACAGGGTGCAAAGCCGAACTGTCCTTCCAGCAGATCATATATGGCGCTGGTGGTAATCTGGCCTTCTTCCTGAAATGCCTTTTGAATGTGCGCATCCAGGGCAGACTTGATCTTGGCAATGTCTGCGGAGGCTGGTGAGGGATTGGTCCAGTAGTCAGGTTCAGCCAAAGTCCAGACTGTGGGCAGCAGATGCTTTTCCAGTCCCACCACAACACCGCTGCTCTTCTGGACAATGCCAGCCTTGGCAGACTGCTTTAGGGAACTGGGCTTGAACTGCGCCTCGGTCAGCCCTCTGGCAAAGTCAAAGACCAGAGGAAAGCGCTTTCTCACAATGACTTGCAGGATGCTGGCCACGCCTTGGGCATTGCCCACCTTTTCGCCTTCCTGATTGTCAAAGCTGGAGACTATAAAAGAGCCGTTGTATATGCGGTTTTTCCAGTCCTGTTCCAGAACCTGTTTGGCCTTGGCCGAGTTTTCAGCGGATGCCTGGTTGTTACTCCCCTGATAGTACATGGACATGGCCGAATATTCCACATACTGTTCCAGTGCTTCCTCGCCAATGGGCGTGGACAGTGCATCAATGAACACGATGTTCCGGTACTCTTCCTTGCGGACAGCCTCCCTGATCTTCTCGCGCAGACCTGCAGCCTCGTTGTTGTCCCGGGCAAAGGCCAGAACCGCCTGAAATCTCCAATCTGCCGCCTTGTCACGCAATATATTGATGTTCTTGGTAAAGTCGGAATCAGTGACTGCTGTAATTTTGCCACTGCCTGCTTCAGTCTCAAAGCGCAGACGCAGGGCCGGAGGCAGGGCCAAAACAGAGGCCAAGCCGCCTTCTGTGACCAGTTTGGCAGTAGAACTGCTCAAGCGCACATCCTGCTTGTACTTGTCGATTTTGATCTGATCGCCAGCCAGTACGGCTGCGGCATAAGCCTGCCGGTTGCCGCTGATGGGCCGGGATACCAGAATGCCCTTCTCCTTGAGACCGCGTGCCAGATGTCCGGCCCGGGAACCTTCCAGATCAGGGATGCCTTGAAACACGTAGCTCAAATACTGGTCTGTGGCCTTGAACAGGTCAATGATTCCGCCCAGTCGCAGGTCAATGGCCTGCATGATAAGAATGGCCTTGAGTACGGTTTTTTCATCCTCGCGCAGGTCCTGCTGTTGGGGAAAGGTGTCCAGAATAAGGCGGATGTCTGAACTCAAGTTGTCCTTGCCCCGGTCGTAGAAGAAGTTCCAGAGCAGATCCACAGTCAAAAAGGGGTGGGCACTGGCCGGACTGTTGTGGGCGATGAACCACTGGAAAGCCTGCACATTGTCGTTGCCGCTGGACTTGATGAAGTCAAACATACTCCGCTGGTTGGACTGGAAGGCGGTAGCGATATTTTTCAGCAGCAGGGCAGCCACGGGATGCAGGGGCAGAATTTTTCGCATCACCTCCGGGTCCTTGATGCCTGCTGCCTCCATGACCTTGCTGCGTACCGTGTCGACCCGGCTGTTCAGGTTTCCTGAAATCCGCGTCCATTCGTCTTGGGCGGGTTCTTTGATCTTGAGCGCATGACCGATGAGTTCAAAGGCAATGTTGTCTGGCAGGGAAATCTTTACCGGGTGGAAGCGGTCGCGAACCTTGGTCCAGGTGGTGTCTGCGGTGGTGAAGAGCTGCCCGGATTCGTGCGTCACCACCACCAGATAAAAGGGTTTTGCACTGACCAGCTCGACCAGCTTCTGAAAGTCGGACAGGCTTTCCCGGTTGTTTTTGAAGTAGTCGGAAAACTCGTCCCAGAGAAAGACCACCTTGATGTTGTTTTGATCAATAATGTCGCTAATCCAGGCAATCAGGCGGTCTGCGTCAATGTTCAGGGCAGTGATACCCACCTTGTCCGCCAACCGGAACAGGTTGTCCATCAGGCTTTTGATCTCGCCGTCCCGACTACGCAGAGCGGTCAGAATCTCGTCTGCAGAGGACTGCGGGAAGAGCGCCGCCCATTCCGGTTCCTGCAAGAGTGAGTCCAGATAGGTCTTGTTGGCAGCGCTCTGTTCAATCCAGGCAATCACGCTGTCCTTGAGAGTGTTTTCGCCAGTGTACAGACCAGCCTTTTCCAGAGCGTCTTTCAGGGTATTCTGGATGGCCAGAAACAGGTCCCGGGGTGAGTTGATGGACCCGGAAGCGTAGCGATAGGCGGTCAAAACACCGCTTTGCCTGTGTCCAATCAGCTTTTCCAGCAAATCGGGCTTCTGTTTGAGTGCTTCGTATTTGTTCCAATAGGCCCGCAGTTCCTCTTCTGGCACTTCCAGTATTTTTTTCAAGGCATAGATGCACTGCGACTTTCCTGTTCCGTATGCGCCTTCCACCCAGAGCGTGCGCATTTCCTGTCGCGCCAGAATGCGCTCCATGCTGGATAACATTTCGATGAAAGTGGAGTGCGGATAGGTGAAGGTCCAGAAATCCGGCCCTGCTGAACGGATGGTGAATTCGTTGACCTGTGGAAAGTAGTTTTCATCAATGTCAAAATAGGCACTGTACGGGTTAGAGTTAGACATGGGCAGTCTCCTGGAACAGGGCAAGAACGTCTTGGGAGTTTTTATCTTCAGCCAAGGTAATTTTTTCCAAATCGTGGGTGAAGGATGCAATGATGAAGTCAGAATATCGAGCTGACAGCCCTAGAAGCATCGGAATAACGTCTTCACGGGACAGACCGAAAATACGTGTTGGAGTGATGCCGTCGCGCTCTATGCTATCATTCATCAGAGTTGCCAGAGTAAACTCCTTGTAATTATTGCACTTCTCCGCAAATTTGAAGAGACCATAAAGAAAAACACGCGGATCTGTGATGGAACATTTTGTTCTGACAAGTTCATCTTTATCAGTTACATAACCAAAATGTAAAACTGTTCCGAGTGGAGTTAATGAAATACGTTTATATGCTTTGAATATAGATTTAGCATCTTTTGGTTTAACTTCAACTGAAGTAAGCATATCTTCAACAGCTTTACGAGAATACATTTTATTTATTTCAAAATTATTGATATACCATTGTATTTGTGGATTTTCACAACTCAAATTTATCAGTATAAGTCCTTGAGATGTATCAGTATCCCATCCAATCTGTGATACCAATTCAGCAAATCGTGTAAAATGGTTTTTTTCATTCAATGAAGCATCTTTCAGGAATCTTCTGAACATATCGAACATCATAGGCCCAAGATTATGTTCAGTAAAAAAGGATTCTTTCAATTCAAAAAATGAATGAAGCCATTCTATCTTTGGTGCATGATCAGCAAATGAATTCAGACTCTTCATCGATTTTCCTCCTCCTTGTGGATGCCGAAGTGAGTGAAATAACAGGCAACCGCCATCGATAGCGTGACATTCGTGACATTGTACACAGTTCTTGATTTTCACTTTTCCATCTGAAAAACTTATAAACCCATTTCTGCAATTTGTTTCGCAAACCCTGCATCCGGTACAATATGCAGATTTTCTGAAAACTTGCCGGAAAAGTTTTGAAAATTCAGGATATTTCTTAAGTATTGTTTCTTTTATTTGGACAATATACCCTTTCTCTGTATCATTAACTGTAAATTGTATATTATCATTTTCATATTGAATATAATATATATTTCCATATTCATATATATATCCAATTGTTTTTATCCACTCTTTCCATTCAGATTTTGGTTTTATTACGCTAATAATAAGATTTCCTTCTTTTGATGATTCTGTACATAAAAAATCATTTTTCAATAATTCTCTTCCGTTTTTTCTGGCATTCCATCCTCCATTGATAACATAAGATTCTTTTTTTTCTTTACTGTTTGCGCTATATGTTGACTGAATTATATGTATGAACACATCAATTTCTTGTTGGTAACTACTTCTTCTAAAAAAATCACTTATTCCACCAGACATAGGACAAAATAAACATCCAGCTCTTGCATTTCCTTTTTTATATGTATTATTTATATATATGTTATATTTATACATATATAACCAGATTTCAGCGGAAGTCCAATCAAGTATTGCATTATAACTGTATTGTCCCTTTTGCTTTTTTCCATAGTTTTCAAATGTATAATTAGATCTTTGTACACTTTCTTGGGATCTTATTCCTACAAAATCCAAACCAGTAAAGTTGCTTTTCTCTGTTATCCCCCTTAACTTAAGAGTTTGCGGGGCGCTCTTATGTACAGAACAGCACCAACGCAAGACCCGTGAAGGAGGTCCAAAGAGATTCCACGACTCTTGCGGATCGAGATGGGATTTGGCGATATAAAAGGCAATGTTTTCTTCCTGACACTGCGCCTGCGTTCTGCGCACAACCTCGTATGTGTCCGGGAACTCCATGCCAGTGTCCCCGAAAATCACCACAAAACTGCCCTTGGGCAAAGCCTTTTTCACCAAATCCAGCAACACACAACTGTCCTTGCCGCCAGAAAAAGCAACGTGAAAACAGTCCACCCGTTTTTTGTACTTGGTATAGGTAGCCACAATCCGCTTGACTGTGACCTGCTCGATAACGTCCAAGACTTCCCGGTTGGCTGCCACCATGGCCGGAATGTCCACCGGGCGAAGCACCTTGCCGGGCGGCTCCGGCATGACCGGCTGTCCGCTTTCGTCTTCGGGAATGATGATCTCTGGCGCGGTAAAGGCGTTGCCTCCCTTGAGTTTGGCAACCAGAAGCCCGCGATAGAAATACTGGTTGGCTTCAGCCCACATATAGGGAGCTTCGCTTTGCCTGTCATAGGTCCAGTATTTGTCAAATCCCAGAAGCTCCAGTTCAGGTGCGTACACTGGCCGGGGTTCGCGGGAGAAGTTGGTAGGAGAAAAGTTGAGAAGTAGCCCTCCAGTTGCAGGATCATAAGTATAGGAATACATATCAATTCTGCCCTTTCTGAAGAAGTCTCGCCGCGCTCACAATCTCCTTAATTTTTGCGGATTTCCTAGCGATATATCCCTGATTTGTCAGAAATTCTCCTATCTCTTTTTCCGTAATTTTGACACCTGCCTGCAAGACAGCATCCACCAGAATACTGACATAAGACTGGTGACGTTTGTTGGATATAATTGCACCGCAGTTACTTGAATTTATTGTGAAGGTATCAAAGTGAAATGCCTCACTGAAGCGACGGCAGTACGTTTCCAGAACAAACAGATTCCACGTCTGTCCACAGTCAGGAAAAGCCGCAAAAGTTGTGAAAGTCTGTATTGGTGCAAAATCTTCAGTGATAAAATTGGCGATAACCCTGTCCGTTTCAGGAATGTCAAAATGAAAAAGGCTTTCTGAAACAAAGATGTCCTTGCCAGTACGGACCATTGCCGCGTTGCCCACTTCCATAATCATTTGCGCGGCAGGCTTGCTTCCAGTCAGTTCTTCTGCAAAACCATTCAGTTCATCAAGAGAGCAATGTTCCTGGGTACGGCAATATTTTTCCATAATCACCCGCACATTCAGGACTTCACCCTTGCGCATGACAATTTTCCCTTTCCGGTCAAATGCCAAGGACAAACAGAGATTAAAAACAGCATTCTGCAAACCTGCTTCAGACAACTCATAGTTGCTTTCTGAAAGATCATCAAGAGATAAATCTGCCAAGGAAGCATAGCCATCTTCTGTGCATTTTTTCAGAACTTCATCATATATTCTTGTCTTTTCTTCCTCTTCAATATGTACGTTTCTCAAGTTGGCATAGGTTTCCGTACCGTTGGAAACAAAATTTGCACTCTGTACCAGAGCATTTTTAATTCTATCAAGAGGAATATAGGGGAGTCTTTCAGAAAGTTGTTGGTATGTGAGCAGAACATTATCTCCCCATACCCGGATCAATTCATCTTCAATAGCAACAGGGATATTTCCTTGAATAGAGCCGAAATATGTTGCGGTAAAGACAAGAGTGCTGAATTTTTCCTGTAACAGCGTTTTCAGCATTTCTGATGAAATAACGCAGTGTTCATAAAGCCAAGTATAGTGACTTTCATAAAATTGTTCGTAAAAGATAATCTGTGCGCCATTGGCAAAGTATTGGCTGACCAATTCATAAATATGTTGAATTGTCTCATCTGAAACTGGATACACCTTTTGATGAAAAACAGGACCACAGGAGCAAATGCACTGGGTGAGGGTTTTGTCTGTGATTTTTTCGTTTATTGGTTTACCAATATCCTGAAAGGTAAATTCTCTGAATCGTACCAATTCAATATCATCGTTTAGTCTGAATCCATTTGTGAAGTGCTTATACAGAACAGATCTTAAAATTTTTCGAACTTCATCAGGAATTTTTATTTTATTCTGTGCTTGTAAGGGCAACATTTCTTGATGAGGAACTGGAGAAGAAGAGGAAAATTTGTTTTCTGGAACAGTGCTTCCTGCGTTTCCTGTTTGCAAGAACTGCAAATAACGCAAAAAACACTTCATTCCAGAATCAAATGCACTTCCGGTTTTTGATTTTGCTTGTAGGTAATTTGGCGCGGTCTTCAGAATTGCCCAGTATTGGTTCAATTCTTCCGGGGTTTGGCAGGAGAAAATACTTTTGCTGGTCAGTTCAGGGGGGAGATCCAGCTTGGCAGGCATGGTACGAAGCGCCCACATATAACTTCGAGCAACGTGTTCCAGATACAGCGTGCCGCGAGCGTTCGGTTGCGTGACCAGCCAGGCAACAACGCTTTCCGGGGAAATCGGCGGGCGCGAGGCTTCCTGTGGCCGGGCATCGGGCGACATTGTGAGACTCCTTGAAAAAGGCGAGAACGCCGTTTTGGCAAACGGATGACGACAAAACTGGTTTCCATACCATAAGCAGAAGGGAAATGGAAGGGAACCTTGCAAAATAGCCGACAAGCTGAATTGCCGATTTTCCTCAACTTTACCTGCAAGGATGAACGCGGATTTTGAATTTTTCAAGGTTCCCGGAAGCGTGATGGCATCCAGTGCGGTTCCGCTTTCGTTTTTTATGTCATGGTAAACGTCAGAAAAAGTTGTACATTTTGAGCCGTGTTGACGGCTGTTTGGCTCTGCGTGATTCAGGAAGATACGCACAGTCTATGTCAAAAAATTATGACGTTCACTACCGTGCTGATGCCCTGAAAAGTCATTTTGAGCGCGTCAGCGCAAAGAATCTCCAGATTTTGGCGGGAGATGGGCTTTTACCGTGCTTCGCACTGAAATATTTTTACCGTGCTTCGCACTGAAATACTTTTACCGTGCTTCGCACTGAAAAGTCGCTTCGTTCAGCATGACGGCCAAAGGGAAAGTAAAAAATGAAAACAGAAACGCTGTATTGTAAAACCTATGAGACAACAGTACTTTTTGTAAGGTATATCCATCAATCAAACACAAAAGGAGCCGGGGAAATCCCCGACTCCTTTTTCATACCTCTTTCTCTTTAGAGCGTTCCCGCTTTGTCTTTTTACTGTCTACTTTCACCGCTTCGCTGGAAAGTCTGAAGCGCGAAGCGCTGAAGGCTTTCCAGTGCGCCAGCACGGTGAAAGCAGTCATGGAGAATACCGGGAAGGCGGCGGGAGATGCTTCACTTCGTTCAGCATGACATCAAAAATGAAAACGGAAACGCTCTATTACCCTGTTTACCGTTTCTTCATGGCTTCGCGAATCTCTGCCAACTCCTGTTCAAGCGTGGAGCGAAGCTCGGCAATTTCCTGATGCAGGGATGTATCCGCAACCGGCGCGACAGGGGCTGTCGGAGCAGCAGGTTTGGGCGCAGAGGTAATCAGCGTCTGAACCCACTGGGTGTAGGCAGTCACAGTTTCCAAAGTAATATGTTCCTGCGGCTCGGCAAGCGAGTTATAGAGGCTTTCCACAATGGCAGCAGTTTGTTCGTTGTCCCGATCCGCCCGCTTGGGCAGGCCGGACAGCACTGTATCCAGCATACTGGCCGCTGCCATTTGCACCGGTGAAAGCGGCGTGCTTGTCCGTAGGTTCTGCAGCTCTTGCCGGGTACTCTCCAAGTGTGCGTCCGAATAGTGAGAGAGCAGGGTTGGCAGGGCTTCGCCCAAGGCACTCAATGAATCGGCAGAAGCTGCCGGAGGTACTGGAGTTTCATCCAGCATGGCGCTCAAGCCCTGGTCCGCAAACGTCTCTTCTTCGTCGGCAGGAACACTGACACTGGGCGCAGACTCGACCGCTTCATCCAGAAGAGAGGTTGCCTGCTCCTGGGATGCCTGTTCACCTTCTTCGGGCATGGCGACCTCGGTCAAGGTCTCTGCAGCAGACGCCGGAGAAACAGTGGAACTCTCCTCCTTCGGCTCGGCGTCAAGAGCTGCATCCGCTTCTGTGAAGGCAAGTTCCTCGTCCGGGATGTCTTCAATATCATGTCCGCTCATCAGGAAATCGCGCACTTCTGCGCTGTCCAGATCGTCAAAGCCGCTGGGTGTGGCTTGTGCTTCAGACTTCTCCAGCACAAGCGGAGTTTCTTCAGAAAGCGCATCTTCCAGCGCGGCAGAAGCTTCTTCCGCCGTTGCAGCAGCTCCCGATTCAGCGTCAAGTAGCGCCTCGTCCAACCCAAGCGACTCTTCCTTCTCCGGCGTTTCCACTGCAAGCGCGTCTTCCAGCGCGGCAGAAGCTTCTTCTGGTTCTGGTGTTGCAGCCGGGACCGGTTCAGCATCAAGCAGAGTTTCATCCAGTCCAAGCCCAAGCGATTCTTCCTTCTCCGGCTCCACACCAAGGGCTTCATCCTGCGCCGCAAAAGGTTCTTCTGGCGTTGCTGCCAAGACCGGTTCAGAATCAGGCAGAGCCTCGTCCAGTTCAAGTCCCGACGACTCTTCTTTCTCCAGCATTTCCACAGAAAGCGCTTCTTCCTGCGTCGCGGAAGGTTCTTCTGGTGTTGCAGCCGGGACCGGTTCAGCATCAAGCAACGTCTCGTCCAATCCAAGCCCAAGCACTTCTTCTGTCTCCGGCATATCCTCGGCACGCGCATCATCCTGCGCCGTAGAAGACTCTTCCGGTACTGCAGCCGGAGATGGGGTGTCGGTGACAAGTTCTGACTCGGATGCGGGAGCAGTCAAGAGTGTATCGTCCAGCGCAGGCGCTCCTTCCTCTGTCTGATCGCTGACCGCTTCGTCGACAAACAACGCTGCTTCCTCTGTTTCCTGCGCAACAGGCGTCGCTTCTTCAGGAGAGCTATCAAAGAAGCTGTCCAACTGGCTCTGGAAGATCGGATCGCTCTTTTCCTGCACAGGAACAGTGCTACGTTCCGCAAGGTCTTGCAGCGCTGCAACCACATTGTCGTCATAGTACGGAGGCTTATCCTGCCTTGAAGCCTGTGAAGCCGCCTCCTGTTTGCCGGTCAACTGCTCGTCCGTGTTGACCGCCGTCTGGGCCGGAGCAGCTTCGCCAGCATTGCCAAAGAAACCGTCCAGTTCTGCAGCAAGCTCCTTGTTGGCCTCGCTGTTAAACAGAGCGCCTTCTTCCGGCAGCTCGATACCATCCAGAGCGTCAGGCGCTGCCGTCGCGTCCGTTGGGACCGCATCGGTGAAGAACGCTTGGTCATCTGCTGACAGGGTAGTCATGTCCGTAGGAGCTACTGCTTGCGGAGTATCTGGTGCGGCATCGGCAAGGAGCGCATCACCATCAGCAAAGGTCTTGTCCTCTGCTGCTGCCGGGGCATCGGCAAAGAGTGCCTGATCATCTGCCAACACCTTGGCCTTGTCAAGCGCGGCAGCCGTATGCGGCGTGTCTGGTGGGGCGTCTGCCAGAAGCGCATCGCCACCAGCGAAGAGAGTTTTACCTTCCGCTGCTGCCGGGGCGTCTGCCAAGAGTGCATCGCCATCAGCAAAGAGTGTCTGTCCCTCTGCGACCGGTGCTTCCTGCGCAGGGGTAGGAGCCGCTG
>CAMNHX010000003.1 GCA_946539945.1 uncultured Desulfobulbus sp.
TTTTTTGACCCGGAATGGGTCAAGTCAAAGCCTCTGGATAGGGGCAAGGAGAAAAACAATGTCCTGGAAGACGGATGAAAATGGCGCAATCGTGGTGACTGACGGTAATCCTGTCTGGATTTACGAGTCTGGATCGGAAACTGGCAAGGAAGCTCCTGTAGAGTTTGGCAAGACTCTGGCAACAATCCAGAATATCACCAAGGAGAGCATCAGCAGGAAGGAGAAGATCAACGAGTTGAAGGTCATTACCGGAAAACTCGAAGCAGCAGGCATTGAAGACCTGGACAAGTTCATTGCAGACGCCCGTGAAGCGCTGGAAACGGTGCAGAATCTCACTGACCAGCAAGCAGCACAGGCTGGAGAGATGGAGAAGATGAAACAGTCCATTGCCGACTCCTATCTGCGCCAGATCGATGCCTTGAAGGAATCTGCAAGGAAGGCGGATGCTGAATGGCAGGCAAAGCTGGCTGCAAAACAGCAGTCCATTGCTGATCTCATCATTCGTGGAGCCTTTGAAACCTCTGACTTCCTGCGCGACAAGACCGTGATGTTGCCTGATATGGCATACGCCTATTTTGGGCAGCAATTCAAGGTTGAGGAGCGGGATGGTCGGCTGGTTGGTTATGCGGTTGACAGGAACGGGGATCGCATAATGAGTCTGAAGAATCCGGGACAATATGCAGACCCGCAGGAAGCCATTGAAATCATTGTGGGTGATCATCCCCAAAAGGATAGGCTTCTGCGCATGGAATCCAGCGGCTCTGGACTGAAAGCGCCTCTTGGTACGAGTAGCGATACGGCAAGCAGTTTGCTGAACCAGTACAAAGAGGCAAAGGCCAGAGGTGACGCTGGTTCCATGATTGCGCTCAAATCAAAAATGGCGGAACAGGGAGTGTCTTTACCTCTGTAAGGGGGTTTGACTGCAAAGCGGTACATGGAGCGGCTCGCCTTGGCCCTGTTGGTAGAGAGCGGCGATTTTGGCTGGTTTGGCCCTGTGGGCCAAGCTCACCGGTTCAAAACAGCCACGCTCTCGATATGATGGGTTTGCGGGAACATATCCACCACTGTGAGGCGCTCAAGCCTGTACCCGACTGCCAGCAACAAACCCAGATCCCGGGCATGGGTAGCGGGATCGCAGGAAATGGAGACGATACGACGCGGCGCGAGTTTGGGCAACAGGGCTGTCGCCTTGCCCAGACCGGTTCGGGGCGGATCCAGAACCACGCAATCAAAGCGCTGACCTCTTGTGACCAACTGCTCCAGTTTGCGGTTCACGTCGCCAACCAGAAAGGAAAAGTGCCGCAGACCGTTTTGCCGCGCATTGTTTTCTGCCCACTGGACGCTGGCCTTGGCCCATTCCACCCCGGTCACTTGGAAACCCGCAAGCCCAAACGGCACGGAAAAATTGCCAGACCCGCAAAAGAGATCCAGTACAGTCTGGGGCTGGCATTCGCGGACCGCTTCCAGGACCAGCGCGACCAGTTGCCCGTTCAGGCTGGTGTTGGCTTGAAAAAAAGTGCCCGCAGGCCAGGAAAGCCGGTACTCCAGCCCACTGTGGACAAAATGCTGATGCAGAACCGGAACAGCGCCGTCTCTCTGGTACAAAACCACATTTGGGCGCCAGAGAATGCAATCCGCGCAAGGTTCGCGGGCAAAACGCAGGGCGACCTCCTTGCGTGCGCCTGCGTTCAAGGTTTTGCGGGCGTACAGAACCAGCACCACGCGCCCTGATTCCGGGCACTCGGCAAACTCCAGTTCCTGAACGCGCCCGGCAAACCAGGAACACAGCTTGGCACTTGTTGCCAATCCAGCCAGCGCCCGGTTGATGCCTGCACTGGCCAGAAGACAGCGCTGCACCGGAACAAGGCGTTTGCTGGCCCGTTGGAAAAAACCGGGACGCCCCGCAGCGTCCAGATGCAGACGCAGGCGATGGCGAGAGCCAAAGGCTTCGGGTGCAGGCAGGGCAGCAAGCTCTGACACCGTGTTCAGACCCGCACGGGTCAGGCATTCCGCCACAATGGCGGTCTTCATGCGCAGTTGCGCCGCCAAGTCGGCGTGTTGCAGGTTGCAACCTCCGCAATCCGCGTAATACGGACAGGCCGGGCTGATCCGTTCCGGTGCAGCTGCCACAATGTCCCGGACCAGCCCCTCCACATAGCCCTGTTTGCGCTGGGTCACGCGCAAAAGCACGGTCTCACCGGGCAAAGCGCCAGTCACCAGTGCGATCTTGCCCTCTGCCAGATGCCCCAGTCCCTGACCGCCATGCACGAGTTTTTCTATGAACAGCGGCGTCTCGCTGGGCTGGTTCTGGTTTGTATTCATCCGATATTGGGCACTCCCGGCATTCCTGCCGGGGAGGCAATGCCCCTCCGTGTTGTGGATTTTTGGGATTGTGATCACTGCTGTCTCATAGGCTGCACCTGTGAGACAGCAGTGCAGCATGACAAAAAAAGTGAAAACAGAATTGCTCTATTTGCCCTGCCGGTCCTGCCTCCCCAAGAGCAAGATATTGACGCTTTGAGGCTTCAGGTCCAGGTTCGTCAAGGCGGAGAGGCTCTGGTGTTTCGGACTGGCGTCGCCCTCCTGCAAGGTTAAAAGAACTGCCTTCTGATGCTGCAACACCGCTTCTTCCGCCTTCAGGTTGAGCGTGATGCGCCGGGGGGCGGTGTTGGTTACAAAGAGGGCAAGCTGTTTGCGTGCCTGGTCAGCGCAGGCGAACATGGCCAGATCAGGATGACCGCCTTGCAGTTCCAAAACCTGCGACAACTTGTGCGCCAACAGCAGCCGGAACACCTGCAGCACCGGGCGCTCCTTCAACTGGATCTCCTGCAGATTTCTGGCCTCACCACGCAAGGCAAAGAGACCCTTGTGGTGGGTTTCGATGTCGTCGGTCATCATGAACCAGCCAAAGGCGTGAAGCTGGCCCGTGCCTGCAGCATGGGCAAAGGCCGCGCCCAGCCAAAGCGAGGCGAAAAAGCTGTCCTGATCATAGACCGAAGTGTCGCTGCCAGAAGAAATGTTGGTCTGATTGATGACCAAAAGAGGCGCTGGACTTTTGCCAGCAGCAAAGCGGGCCGCCTCGTTCACCGCGTCCCGGAAAGCCTCGGTTGCCAGCAAGTCGCGGTACATCCACTCGTGCCAAGCCAGAAAGGGACGGGGAGCTTTCGGCATCAGCCCTTGCTGGTACAGGGCTTCCATCCAGTCCAGGCCCTTGCGGTCAGCATTGTCGTCCACCAAAGGGCCTTCCGTGAGCATGGAGGAGTCCGGGACCATAAGCGGAAACTCTGGCGCTTCGGCATCCTGTACTGCGCGCAGGGCCGCGAACCGCTTCAGGTACGCAGTTTTGCCAAAGCGCAGATTGGGTTCGTCCACAAAGGAAACAGCGGTCAGCGGCTCCTGCCCTGTTTTCCGGCTCTGTCGCAGGTCCCGTAATCCCTGCCGGGCATGTTCTTCAGCAATCATGGCCCGACTGTTCAGGGTACTGAACAGAATATATTCCTCGCGACAGGGAAAGGGCGCCAGACGCGCCCTCTGGGTATGCCCCGGCCTGTCTGCCAGTTCAGGGAAGAAGTAGTAGTGTACGGTTTCCGGGGACAGTTGCCGCAAAGCCTCTTCATAAGCTGGCGCAAGCGGGTAGGCGTCCAAGGCTACGCCCAGAAGCGGCGTTTCACCCAGAACGCGGCCTGTCAGCCGGACTTCAGCCTTGGCTGGTTTGAATTCCGGCATAAACAGGTGTTCCGGCTTCTGGGCAAAGAGGTTGGGAATACCGTCCAGCCAGAAGGCTGCCTTGCCGCTGTCCCTGAACAGGAGCGTCCAGACGCCGCTTTCATGCCTGTCCCCTGAAAAGTCCAGACCTGCGTGTTCCTTGACCGAAGAGTGCAGTTCCTTGGGCTTCAGTTCGTAGCGTTTTCCAGAGGGTGACAGCAGTTCATAAGCCTTGCAGCTGCCCCGGAAGGTGCGGGCGCGGAAGGAAAAGGCCCTGTTGTCAGCAGGGACACGGAAGTACAGTTTGGCTCCCTTGCCCGGACTGGTCAGGGAAAAATGCACCTTGGCCGGTTCAAAGACCGTGGGCGTGGCTGGATCAACACGCAGCGTGGTAGCGCGATGGCTCAAGCCGCAGACTTCAAAGCGGTAGTCGCCTGCGTCTCTCTTGGCAACCAGGACGGTGTCAGTTGTTTTTTTGTCGGCAGAGAGCAGGAAGCGGTTCAGCATCTCACCGTCCGGAGCCTGAAAGTACAGCCGGTCTCTTGTGCCCTCTGCCGCCCAAACGTTCTTGACGCCAAGCCGGGCTGTTTCACCAGCCTGCATACGCAGATAGACCACGCCGTCGCGCAGGTCAGGCCAAATAAGCGGCGGTGCGGCAAAGGCGCAGGGAACAGGACAACACAGGATCAGGACAGGCAGCAGAAAAAGGAAACAGGGATACATGGCAGACTCCGCAAAGGTGAAAAGAGAAGGGGACTGTACCGGATTTTCAGACCGGGATGAAGCGGAAAAAAATAGGGCCAGAGACGGAAGTCTTCGTCTCTGGCCTGGGCAAGCAGACAGGGTTGGCCTGGGCAGGAAGTTCAGTCGCTCAAGATACATTCCCGCAGGATGTACTTGTCAATCAGATAGCGGCTGTACTCGGAGTTGGGCGTATATTCCAGAATGATCTTGTCCGTGTTGGGCGTGAGTCCCGCTTCTGCCCGATAAAACTTCGCGGTGCAACGGGCAATGCGGTCAGAATGTTTGGTATGCACCATTAGGGTCACGTCATGCACGTTTTCAATCATCAGCCAGAGCCGATCTTCTGAAGGGACCATGAAAGCCAGAGATGTATAGCTGATGTCATACAGGGGATAGGGAAAACAGCCTTCCCCTTCGTGCAGAATGATGGTGTTGTTTGCCTTGAGCCGACGCTGGGCACGGCGATCCCGGGTTCCTGGCTTGAAACCACGATGCAAACGGTGCTGGAACTTGAAGAGGCATTCCTGCACAACCTTTTTGCCCACAGAAAAACAGGTGAGCCAGATCCATTTGAACTGCATCCAGACCGAGCAGTTCTCGCAGTAAATGCGGTTGTCCAGCATGGAACGCACCCGTTCCGGGGTGTGGTGTGGTGTGATCATCTGGGAAACGCCGGTCAGGCCGGGCTTGACCAGAAAGCGTGTGTCTGAAGTGGCGAAGTCGGTCAAGCGGGCAACACGCATCGGGCGCGGGCCAATAATGTTGATGTCACCCCGGAGCAGGTTGAAGAGCTGGGGCATTTCGTCCAGCCGGGTGCGCCGCAAAAAATCGCCGCCCCTGATGGTCAGGTCCATGTCAGCGGTGTACAGCTTGGACCCAATGATCTGGGAGGCATTTTCCTTCAAAGTACGAATCTTGTACTGGTTAAAAGGCTTCTTGTACTGGCCGACCCTGCGGCAGGCGTAAAAAAAGGGGCCTTTCTCCCGGAAAACCACCTTGAGCACAAAGTAGATGAAGCCCATGATCAGTAGTGCAGGCGGGAGAAAGACAATGCCCATGAGGATGCGCACACCCAGGTTTTCCAGTTTGCCCCGGAAGGTGGGAACAAGCCCGTATTCTGCGGCCAGTTTTTCCAGGCGTTCCTGCTCTGGGTCTTTGGCAATAACTGTCTGCCAGAGTACAGGCAGTGCGGTCAGGGCTGCCGCGCCAGCAACCCAAAAACGGATCAGGGCCAGAAAGGCAATGCCCAGAATTTCAGCCGGGGCGCGTTTCTGCCACTTTGTGACGGTCAGACCACAGGTAAAGGCAAAGGAAAGAGCCAGAATCAAGGGCAAGAGCTTCGGCCAGACAGGCAGGGCAAGCAGCCCGACCACCAGCGCCACCAGGCTCAAGGCCGAAACCACCGGAAAGCGCAGCACGCGCCAGGTGCAGCCGTTTTTCCGGATCAGCTGTATGGCCCCCTGCTGCCGCCAGTACTCCTTGCGCACAAACTGGAGGAAATTGCTGTCCGCGCCCCAGTGCGTGGCCGTGAGTTCGCCGCTGCCCAGACAGGTGAAGCCTGCCTGCGAAAGCCGCATGACCAGATCCTTGTCTTCGCCGGTTTGCAGGTCCTCGTCAAAGCCGCCCACCTTGTCAAAAGCGGCTCTGGTCATGATCAGGTTGGTGCTGGCCAGATAATCCACCTTTTTCACGCCCCTGATCCGATTGCGGTTCTCCCAGATGCCAAACAGGCCCTCAACCCCGGCAACTGTATTCAGGCCCAGCACATCGCAGGACTGACTCTGCCGGAGTTGCGCAAAGTAAGCCAGAAAATTGGCAGGCATTTCCATGTCTGCATCAATAAAGGCCAGCACTTCACCCTGCGCCAGCGCTGCCCCCCGGTTGCGCAGGGCGGCAATTTTGCCTTGCGGCATGGACTCCACCCTTGCGCCCAAAGAGGCGGCTATTTCCGCAGTCCGATCGGAAGAACCGTTATCAACCAGAATGATCTCCAGTGCGCTGCGCCCCACGGTCTGGGCCAAAAGGCTGTTGATGCAACGGGCAATGCTGGCTTCTTCATTTTTGGCAGGAATAATGATGCTGTACATAAGCGCTTGCGGATGATTCCCGTGCGCACTGTCTGGATACCCCGCATCATCAGCTGCGCGAGAGGACAGCCGGTTCAGTGAGGGCTGTGCGGGAGCGGGAAAGATGTGTACTTTGGCGCGCGCGGTGATGCGTCCTGTCTTGGGAGATGCGCGGCGCTCGTTCATCAGAAGATTGAGGTGCAGGTTCGTTTTCATGGCGTCTCCTCCCACAACTGAAGCTTGGTGTTCGGTGAGGCTGGGTAAACAAGCCCGTCCTGAAGGGCGGAGCTTTATGGTCAAAGAACAGAATCCTTTGCCACATTGGGGCGGTTTACAGCGCCCCTTGATTGCCTGAAAAGGCAATCAAGGCTTGCAAGGTTGTTTTGACCTGCATTCAGGTCAGCGTGGGCAAGCTTGACACAAAACGGACCAGAAAACGGTTTTTGCATAAGACGCCTTTTTGAGCCAGAGGCTTCCCGCCAAAGCTGTTTGGCGCTTTTTGGGAGCCGTTGCCCTGAAGACGCTTGCGACGATTCAGGTCTTTATCGCGTGCAAAGCTCTCTCACAACCCCTCAAAACACGCAACATGGAGAGGGCGTTTCCTCCCCGGCTGGAAAGCCGGGGTCTTGGCGTCCAATATGGGATGAACCCGTCGTCCCGCCTTGTAGCCCCAAACCGGACAAGTGTTCTTGAGTGGAAAGGATTATGCACGAAACGTTCCTGCACCGCTAATCAGATAAAAGAGGATAATAATGACATTTTCTCTCCTATTTATTCAATACGCAATTGCAAAAAGAAAATCTGTGCGACATTTTTTGCGGTCCTGATGCCTGATGGGGAGCAGGACACAAGGGTGACATTTTTTGCTGCCGCCTTGACAAAATTTAACCAGCACAGTGCGGGTATGCAAAAGCCGGAGGCGAAATCACACAAAATGGCATCAGGGAGCGCTGTCCGGCTCTCCGGCATCCGCTTCCCTTCTGAAGGTGTCGGGCGCGCCTGCGGCCAGGGCAGTGAGCAACCACAGCGCCTTGCCAAAGTTGTTGGAGATGGTGAGCAGCATCAGCATCAGACCTGCCAGTGCGTACATTTCTCCTGCAACCAGTGCGGCGTCAACCGGTCTGCCCAAGGAGAGCAGATAGCTGCGGACCAGATAGAGACGTACCAGGCACAGCAGGAAGATGGAGAGAAAGGTAAGGCCGCCGATCACGCCCAGATCAGAAAACATCTCCAGAAAGGTGTTGTGAGCGTAGCGGTAGATGTCTTTCTCGCCCAAGGCCCAGATGGCAGCATAGGGGGAATGGGCAAAAACAATGGGATAGGTGTTGAGTCCAGACCCGGTTAGGGGATGCCGGGCCACATTGTTCAGCGCCACGGGAATGTAACTGAGGCGTCTCTGCGTGGAGGGATCCTTGGTGCCGCCAGAAGCGACAAAGAGGCTGGCAAAACGGGCGGTGAGATCCTCTGGAGCAGCCACCAAAACCGTGCCTGCGCCCAACATGAGGGCCAGCATGATCGGGGCCAGCATCCGGGTGGTGACATGCTTGAGCAGCGGGCCGAAGATGATCATGGACATCAGGCCAATGACAGCAATGCCCGCACGGGACTGGCTTTGCAGGATCACGCCTATCTGGGTGCAGGCGCACAGCCCCCAGAAGAGGCGCAGGCCACCTTTGGAATGCATCAGTAGGGTGGCGCACATGGCGTAGCCGGCAATGAAAAAGGTGCAGAAAAAGTTGGGGTCTTCACCAAAGCCGACCAAGCGTCCCTCCCGGTCCCGGGTGGCAAAGAAAAAGGCCAGACTGGCGCAGACAGCTGCGCCTATCGCATAACTTTTCAAGGCCAGAATGAAGCGCTTCCGGGTATCGATGCAGAACAGGGTGAAAAAGAAGATGCCCAGAGGCGGCAGCAGCAGTTTGATGCCTCCAAGGGTCGAAGCCTTGTTGATGGTTGTGAGTAGCCCCAGCAGGACCAGACACAGCCACAGGGCCAGGGGCTTCATGACAGGCTGGCGCAAGAGGTGCAGGTTTTGCCGGTAGAGCAAGACCCGGGTCAGACAGACCAGAATCAAGAGAGCGCCCAGACCCTTGGACACGCTGACCGAAGCACCGACAGCCTGAAAGGTCTCCAGCGGCACGATGCCGCAGTAGGCGATGGAGCAGGCCACAGGGTGAAACCAGGCCAGGTAGAGGACAAAGACGCCCACCGGAATGGCGGGAAGGAGTTCTGGCTTGGGTGACCCCAGGATCAGAAAGGTCAGCAGGCAGAGTACGAGCATACCCAGCACGACGAGCAGCTGGATGCCGCGATCCTTGATGGTGGTCTGTGGGCTTTTGTCATCCGGCATATCCAGCTTCCTGTGTACGTGTGGGAGGGGGAAGAAGGGGAGTTCTGTTTTGTTTTTTACTCCTTTCCTGCTTCGCTGGAAAGCCTGAAGAGCGAAGCGCTGAAGGCTTTCCAGTGCGCCAGCACGGTGAAAGCAGTCATGGAGAATACCGGGAAGAAGGCAGGAGATGAACTTTTACCGTACACGGTAAAAGTCTAAAAAGTGAAAACGGAATTGCTCTAAACCCTCTTTGCGTGCCAGCGCGGTCTTGCCGCCTTCAGTTCATGCCCACGCCGAACATGTCTTCCATATCCAGACGCGAATAGGTCTTGAAGGCCAGCATGGTTTCCGTGGCCAGAATGCCGTCCAGGGCAGGCATCCGGTTGGTCACCAGGTCTGCCAGACTGTCGTTGTCTGGCACGCGCACAATCGCCACCAGATCGTACTTGCCGCTGACCGAATAGACTTCACTGATTCCCTTGATTTCCTGAAGCTGTTGCGCGGTTTCATTGACAGCCCCGCGTTTGATCTGCATGAGAATAAAGGCTGTTACCATAACGTTCCTCCTTTTTTGCGCCTGAACACAACACGCACAGAAGCGCGATCCCAAACTTTCTACAAAAAAAGGCAGACGCCCGGAGCGCCTGCCCTCTTGCCGAAAACGGCGTTTTCATTCAAAGGTGATGCAGCCTGCCGGACACGAGGCGATTGCTTCCTCAATCGCCGTTTCGTCACCCCCCTCGGACTTGATGACCTCGGCCTTGCCCAGATTGTCATTGAACGCAAACACCTCCGGGCAGATTTCCACGCAGGACTCGCAGCCCAGACAGTCGCCCAGTTCGATTTCCACTTGCCTTGCCATCCTGTTCTCCTTGGTTGTGTGCTGGTTTGTGTGGGTGAATGGAGCAGGGTTTTTCCTTTTTCTTTGGTCCACCTTCACTTCCGGTCATGAGGAACGAAGCGGAACATCTTGCCGCTGTTTTCGCGCTTGCGCACTCAAAACGGCAAGACAGCGGGTATTGCGGAGAAAATTGGGCACTTTCAAAATGCCCTACCGTCAACCAGCATACCCAAATTGCGCCCTGCCTGCCAGTCTTTCGTGGCTTCAGGACGGGGACAGGAACTTCAATCCCAGAATGCCGCAAATGATGAGTGCCACGCAGAAGAGCCTGGAAAAATTTGCGCTCTCGCCAAAGAGCGCAATGCCCAGAATCACCGTGCCCACCGCGCCAATGCCTGTCCAGACAGCGTAAGCCGTGCCCAGAGGCAGGGTTTTCAGCGAGAGCGAGAGTAGCCAGAAACTGCCTGCCATTGCCGCGAGAGTCAACACGCTGGGCCAGGGTCGGGTAAAGCCCTCCGTGTATTTCAAGCCCACAGCCCAGGTGGTTTCCAGAAGTCCTGCACAAAACAGAATCAGCCAGTCCATGCGACTGCCTCCTTGCTCAAAAATGATGAGGTCGTCCCCATGAACCGGCTCTTGACTCTTGCGGGGCCGTCCCCGCGCCGGAAAAACAGGCGGGCCTCTCTTGCCAGAGACCCGCCCCTCGCTTTGCGCTCTTCAGCTCTTTTTTCTTTCAGATCTTTTTCAGCTCGTACTGGCGCGATCCCATGCCCAGCCACTCACCGTGGGAAAGCTGGATTTCGCCCCGGGTATGCGGCCAGCGGGCTGTGAACTTGTCTGCCTTGCTCTTGTCGATGCGCTTGTCCGCGTCGTTGATCCAGGGCGCTTGGTTCACCAAGTCAAAGCAGGCCTGGTCCAGGGCCACTGGATCATAAGAGGCCAGAATACCCAGATCAGGAACCATGGGCAGGTCGCTCCAGCCTGCGCAGTCGCAGTCTGGCGTGACGTTCATCACAAAGTTGATGAAGCAGATGCGCTTGGGATGGCTCTTGACCACGCCCCAGGCGTATTCGGTCATGCGCTCCACAAAAGGCTCGATCTGGGTAGCCCAGTCAATGTCAATGGCCTTGATGGGGCAAACGGTAATGCACTCAAAGCAGCCTATGCACTTCGTGATGTCCACGCAACTCTTCTTGTCTTGCAAAGACAGCGCCTTTTGCGGGCAGATCTTGACGCACTCACCGCAACCCACGCAGGTTTCGTGGTTGATCTGCACGTGGGTGTCGTGCTGGTCGCGCTTGCCGCGCACTGCTGCGCCGCCCATGGCCATGTTCTTGATAGCCCCGCCAAAGCCGCCCATCTCGTGCCCCTTGAAGTGCGACAGGACCACCAGAGCCGGGGCGCGCACGATCTCGGTGGCAATGTGGACTTCCTTGAAGTGCTTGCCCTGGATGGCAACCGGCACGTCGTTTTCGCCGTAAAGGCCGTCTGCCAGAATGACCGGCGCACCCACAACCGAGGGTGCAAAGCCGTGGCGGTAGGCGGTCTGGATATGGTCATAGGCGTTGTGGCGACTGCCAGAGTACAGGGTCGTGGTATCGGTGAGAAAGGGCTTGCCGCCTGCGGCCAGCACCTTTTCCACCACCACCCGGACCCAAGAAGGCCGCAGATGGGTATCGTTGCCGTCCTCGCCAAAGTGGAGCTTGACTGCGGTCAGCTCGCCCTCTTTGACGACTTCCTTCAGGTCTAGGGCATCGCAGAGTCGGGCTATCTTGGCAAGTCGGGTGTTGTTGTGGCTGCGGGTTCCGGGGGCGCAGTAATAGACAATGGATGCGTCGCTCATGGGTGTCTCCTTGGTGTGAACAGGCAAAAGCGCCTGTTGCTGGGATGAAATTCCGGGTTCTCTTGTAGAGAGTATTTTCACTTTGTTTTTTGTCAGCCTTTCTGCCTTTACTTTCACCAGCTTCGCTGGAAAGTCATGCTGAAGAAGCGGCCTTTCAGTGCGTTAGCACGGTACAAGCAGATCTCCCATAAAGAACAGGAGAATCTTCAGCGCTCCGCGCTTCAGAATGACAAGGTTCTAGCAGTGCAGCGGGAAACTACAAAAAGACAAGGGCCTATTTCAGTTTGGCATATTCAGCGGGATCAACTGCCTCTTCCCACACGTTGCTCGTGCCTTCGCCCGGCACTTCAATGGCCAGATGCTGGAAGGCTGTATCCGGGGCTGCGCCGTGCCAGTGCTTCACGTTGGCAGGAATGTGGACTACATCACCGGGGCGCATCTCAACCGCTGCCTGCCCCCAAATTTGATAGTAACCACGGCCAGCAGTGGCAATCAGAACCTGTCCGCCGCCCTTTTCCGCCTTGTGGATGTGCCAGTTGTTGCGGCAACCGGGTTCAAAATTCACGGCATAGAGGGACACCTGGCTGGTGGACACCGGCGCAAGATAGCTCTTGCCCACAAAATACCGGGCATAGGCGGTATTTTCCTCACCCAGAGGAAAGGGTGCTTTCTCGTTCAGTTCCGCAATGGTGAGTTTTTCCGGGCCTTTGAAATTCCTGACCTTCTCCATTATCTCGTTCATGCTGGTCTCCTTGCCTGTTGCTGGGGGAGTAGCGCTGGTCGTTTTGTCGTCTGCACAGGCCGGGACTGCCAGAAAAAGCAGACCAGCCAGCACAAGCCCCAAAGCGTTCAGGTTCATGGTTATGGCTCCTTTTGCCTGTTGGGAAAGAGGACTCAATACTCGCGAGCCGTGTTGCTCTGGTCACGCAGTTCCACGGGCACGGGCGTGAGCAGTTTTTTGGCAACTGTCATATCCTTGGTCGTTTCAATGTATTGCTTGAAGTGCGGGGTGTCGCGGTGCTGCTGGTAGGCTTCTTCGCTGGCGTAGAGTTCAAAGAAGGTGAGTTTGTCCGGGTTCTCTTGGTCTGCCACGCAGTACAGCGCCAGCACGCCAGGCTCTTTGGCAAGGGAAGCCCGCATCTCTGCAGTGACTGCTGCCACAAAGGCGTCCCGCATTCCGGGCTTGACCTCAATCAGGGCCATGCGCACGACAGGAGCGGCACTTTCAGAGCTTTGTCCCGGCAGAGGGTCCGCAGGTTTTGAGGCAAGGGCAGGCATGGCCAGAAGCCCCGGCCCCGCAAGAGACAGGACAAGAAGGACAGGCAGGAGGTGCATGATCTTTCTCCTTGGTGGATTACAGGCTCTTGCCCAGCTCATAGGCCAGGGCCGGGAACTTGGAAGCCTTGGTTCTTTCTGGTGTACCACATCCCCGCCCCAGAATGCGCCCCTTGTCCTCAAAGTGCAGGTAGTGGCAGAGCGTGTCGTAGTGGGTGGTCAGGGCCTGCATGGTCCAGTCCTTGTCATCCCAGGCTGCCACAATGAGCGCGGTTTTCAGATGCTTGGCCGCCAGGGCATCGTTAAAGGCGTAGCAGCGATCCAGAACCAGCTTGAGCTGCGCGGACATGCCAAAGTAGTAGAGCGGCGTGACAAAGACCGCCATATCTGCGGCCAGCAGCCCTTTCTGGGCCACGCTCATGGCGTCATCGTCCTGCACACAGACGCCGCCCTGTTTGCGACAGAAGTTGCAGGCCAGACAGGGATGGACATTGGCATGACCCGCGTCAAAGACGCCGATCTTGTGTCCAGCCTCCTCTGCACCACGCCGGAATTCCCGGGCCAGAAAGTTGGACGAGCCGTTCTCGTGCGGACTGGAGGTAATCATCAGGATCTTCATGGGACTTGCTCCGTTTCAGGGTGAACAGGATCGTTGACAGTAATGCGCTACAACCGCAAAGAACAGCATCATGCCAAGATTGCAGGCAAAGAGCAAGACAAGCGGCTTGCCCGGATCCCAGAAATCAAAAGAAAAACCCTGAAACAGTTTGGGCCACAGATCGCGCAGGGAGGCGGCCCAGAGTCCAAAGAGCGCCAGTATTGCCGCCACACTGTGTCCCAGTGCAGCGGGCAAGGGGCGCGGCAAGACCAGTCCCAGAATCATGCGACTGTGCAACCCGATGTGCAGACCGCTGAAAACCAGCATCCAGTACGCGGCCAGACAGTGGATGGCCCGTAGCTCCCGTCCGTCCACCAGCTGGGCCAGATGCAGGACGTGGCGCGAGTTGGCCAGCCCGCAGACCAGAACCAGCGCGGCGCAGAGGCAGAGTCCCGTGTTCACGACCAGGCCGAGGAGGCGGGAGGCCCGCCATTTCCCGGAAAACAGGGAGGAAAACCAGCGCCGGTTCCAGTACAGATGCAGGGTCAGGGCTGCAAGAAAGCCCATCCCTGTCCACTCATGCACAATGCGACAGAAGTCGCCCCCCTGACCTGCGCCCAAGGCGCGGAAGGCCAGCGCGATCAGGAGCAGGACCAGCAAAAGCGCATCCAGAATCAGGCGCGGATAGGGGCCGGAAAGACGGCTCATGCCCCAATCAGGCCCTCAAGCCGTGTTTCTTCAGCCACTCGTCCATATCCGCAGAGAGCGAGGAGTCGCCGCCATAATGCACGGCAAAGCCCTCCACAACCCTTGCCTTGGGCGCGAGCTTGGCAATGGCGCTCACACTCTGTCCCAGCCTGCCGCCGCCGTGACTGCAAAAGGGCGCAATGGTCTTGCCGGAAAAGTCCTGACTTTCCAGCAGGGTGGCAATGGGCATGGGAATGCTGGCCCACCAGTTGGGATAGCCCAGAAAAACCGTGTCATAGCCTTTCAGGTCTGGAACCCTGGTCTTCAGCTGGGGCCGGGCCTCTGCCTCCTGATCGCGCTTGGCCTCGTCCAGGCAGGTGTTGTAATCCGTGGAATAGGGCTTGACCAGTTCCAATTCCAGGATCTCGCAGCCCACCTTTTTTTGCAGCATTTGAGCGATCTTGCGGGTGTTGCCTGACCAGGAAAAGAAAAGGATGATCTGCTTGCCGTTTGCCGCCAGAAGCGGAACAGGCAGGGCGCTCAAGGCTGCTCCAGCCAGCAGGGACTGCATAAAGTCGCGACGGTTGAGGGACATGATTTTTCTCCTTGATTCTTCGGTTCTTCGCTTATTCGGCGTTGCGCGCAAGGCGCAGGCCAGTGTTCTGACTGCGGTTTTCCGGCATGACCGGCGCACGGTAGGCGCTGCGCAGATGCCGGGCAAAGTCGTTCCAGCCCCCGCCCCGGCTGACGCGGAACTGACCAGAATCCGGGCCAGCGGGGTTTTCCGCCTCTTCTGCAGTGTAGGGTGCATACCAGTCCCAGCACCACTCCCAGACATTGCCGTGCATATCAAAAAAGCCCCAGGTATTGGCTGCAAAAGTGCCGGGTTTGAGCGTGGTCTGCCGGTACTGTCCGCCCCGACCGCTCCTTTCGTTCCGATAAGGATAATGCGCATAAAAGTTGGCCTGCCGGTCTGTGATGTCTTCTCCGGTGTTGAAGGGTGTGCGGCTTCCGGCGCGGCAGGCGTACTCCCATTCTGCCTCTGTGGGCAGACGGTAGCCTGTGGCCTCGCGGTTCCAGCGCACGGTACTCCCGGAGATTTCATAGGCAGCTTGCAGTCCTTCGCGCTTGCTCAAGGCATTGCAAAAGGCGACAGCTTCCAGCCAGGTCAGGTTTTCCACGGGCAGTGCTTCGTTCTGGAAATGGCTGGGATTTGTGCCCATGACTTCGCGATACTCCTTTTGGGTGACTTCCCGCGCAGCCAGTTGAAAGGCAGAGACGCGCACGCGGTGCAGAGTTTCGTCCTTTCCGTGGCGGAACTCTGTTTTTGGGCTGCCCATGAGAAACTCGCCCCCCTTGAGAGAGAGCATCTCCACAGCCTCTGCAGGCCCGGCGGTCAATAGGCAGAGCAACGTGGCAAGACTGAACAAACGGCTCAAGCAAGGCATCATGGTTTTGAATCCTCCTTTGTTTTTGTGCAGTGATAGCCGCTTGCGCCTTGGTGGTCAATGCCCGATTCAGGCTAATTTTTGCCTGATTCTTCAAAGGGGAGGGGGGATGAACAGTGCGCCCAAGCCCGTGCATCCGGGAGAACACACTACCATGCGCCAACCCTGAAAATACTCATTTTTCATATAATTTTTCAGGGATAAAAGGCGTAAAAGAATCTAAAAAGTGTATTGAATAAACTTTATAAGTGTGTCAGAATGCTTGGACTTGAGGGTCTGGCGAAGCGGGCGCAACGAAGAGGTGTGGTGTTGTTTTGCCTGTTCAAAGGGGTTGTGGGCGGATTGTCGGACCAATGTCATTCGGGGGGGAGCATTTCCGTTTTGTTTTTTACTGTCGTCGCGGGGCATGAGTCACGATTCGAAACTCATGAATCGCGGAGACAAAAAGAACATATCCACTTTGTCTTGTTATTACTTTCCCGCTTCGCTGAAAAATCATTCTGAAGCATGAAGCGCTGAAGAGTTTCCAGCGAAGCGGTGAAAGATGTCTTGGAGAATACCGGGAATACGGCAGGAGATGGTTCACTTCGTTCAGTATGACAAGGAAAGTGTCATTTTGAAGTGTGAAGCGCTGAAGATTCTCCAACAGGATATCGAAATGGTGGCAGGAGATACTCTTGCAGAAATTCAGATATTCTCCATGAGATTCTTCGCTTCACTTCGTTCAAAATGACAACAGAAGCGCTTTCAATTCCATAACAAGAGACACTTTTT
>CAMNHX010000004.1 GCA_946539945.1 uncultured Desulfobulbus sp.
GCGCACTGGTAGCACTTCTTCAGCGCATCGCCGCCCGCCTCCTTCATGGACTGGATAAACTCGCGATCCGGCTGCACGTTAATTGACATAAATTCCTCCTCTGACAAGCAGTCTTGATGGCATGAAATGGTTCGCTGTTACAGGGGAAATCCGGGTCGCCACAGAAAGGCGACCCGGACAGCATTTGTCCCGGATCAGAAGCCCTTGAAGGGGTTCGGTCCCATCCCCACGATCTCTTCCACAAACTCGTCAATAATCTGCGGAATCTTGTCGTAATCGGAAATGGCAACCTGACGCACAGCACAGCGTTCAGGCTCCAGACCGAGTGTGCCCAGGGTTTCGCCGATGTTCTCCATGCGGCGATTGGCAATCTCCGAACCCTTGGCAAAGTGGCACTGGTAGTCGTCGCCGTACTTGCAGCCCAGAAGCAGCACGCCGTCCATACCGGCAGACATGGCGTCCTTGATCCAGACCATGTTCACCGAACCCAGGCAACGTACCGGAATGAAACGCACCAGCTTGTTCATCTTGTTGCGGTGCATTCCAGACATATCCAGGGCCGGATAGGCGTCGTTTTCGCAGACAAACACGGCAATGCGCAGTTTTTCTTCATCGTCGTCCGGCACTTCAATGGCCTTGACCATGGAACCGATCATATCGATGTTGTAATCCGCAAAGCCGACAATGCGTTCAGGACAAGCGCCCATGCAGGTACCGCAGCGGCGGCAGCGGGTCGGATTGGGCAGGGGCGTGCCCTTCTCGTCGTCATCCAGTGCGCCAAAGGGGCATTCCTCTGTGCAGCGCTTGCACTGCGTACAGCGCTGGAAGAAGAAATCCGGGAAGGTCATGTCGCCGGAACGCGGATGCACTGCCACACCGCGATTGACAGACTCAATGCACTGAATGGCCTTCAGGGCCGCGCCAGTGGCGTCGTCAATGGTTTCTTCCATGGTCTCGGCCTTGCGCACGCCGCCGCAGGCATAGACACCGGTACGCCGCGTCTCGTAGGGGAAGCAGACAAAGTTTGAGTCTGCATAGCCGTCATACAGGTCCAGATCGATCAGAGCGGGCCCCTGACGGTAGGCCAGGTTGATGACTGGCTGCTCTGCAGTGCCCGGAACCATGCCTGCTGCCAGAACCACCATGTCCACGTCAATGTTCAAATCCTCGCCCAGCAGGGTGTTTTCCACCACCACTGTCGCACCGCTGCCCTTGGCCTCTACCTTGGTCACCGCGCCCTTGGTCAAGAACACGCCGTCCTTGGCCTGCATGGCCTTGTAGTACAGCTCCGCGTTGCCCGGTGTGCGCATATGCTGATAGAGAATATAAGCCTGACCGTCTTCAGGATGGTCTTCCACCACATAGTTGGCCTGCTTCAAGGCCACCATGGAGGTGACTGCGTTGCAGTAGGGGAAATCAGCGTCCTTGTCCTTGCCACCAGGGCTTTGGACAAAGGCAACCCGGGCCGGAACCTGGCCGTTCTTGGCCAGTTTTTCAAATTCAGCGTTGGTGACTACACATTTGAGCGTGCCGTAGCCCAGATGCTCGCAGCCTTCAACCTTGGCAGGCGTCCAGCCAGTGGCCAGTACAACCGCGCCGAACAGTTCACCGTCCGGGTTCAGTTCGGTGTACTTCTTCATGCCCTTGTTGGGATCTTCCATCTCGCCCTTGGCGATCAGGTCCTGCTGGTCAACCGTGACTCTCGCTGGCGCATCCCATTCGGTCTTTTCGCCTGTCTTTTTGAAGGTCACGTTGAACTGGCCCGGAGCGCCCGCAATACGGGCGACCTCCGTAGCGGTCTTGACCGTGATCTTGCTGTTGCCCTGCACATCTTTCACCAACTGGGCAATGGACGGTTCTTCCAGTTGATCATAGGGATAGCTGGTGGGGAACATCTTGCGCCAGCCCAGGGCCTTGCCGCCCAGTTCCTTTTCTTTTTCCACCACAGTCACTTCATAGCCAGCCGCAGCCGCCTCTTTGGCTGCTGTCAAACCGGCCAGACCGCCACCCATGACCAGAATTTTTTTGGAGATGCTCTCCAGCTTGTAGGGTTCAGGCTGGGCGGTTTTCTGTGCCCGGGTCACTGCCATACGCACATAGTCAGCGCCCAGTTCCTGCAGAAATTCATCAACCGAGCCGTCTTCCGGCTTATCTCCAGCAGCCCAGGCCACCTGTTCGCGCAGGTTGCCCCGAACCGTGATTGTGCCCTCGCCAAAGTCGAACTCCTTCTGCATCACCCGGGGCGAGCAAGCGCAGACCACAACCGTGTTGACACCCTTTTCCTGGATGTCTTTTTCAATCAAGGCGCGGCCTTCAGCACCACAGAGGCAGCCGTGCTCCTGCATCTCCATGCCGGTTTCCGAGGCGGCAGACTTCAGACCCTCTACATCCAGAACATCTCCAATGCCGCATCCCGTACAGAGATACGCACCATATACCTTATCCATTTGCCTCGTCCTCCTTAGCGTGCGATCTGAATGGCTTTCAAGGCGGCCGCTGTGGACGACTGGCCGCTGGTATAGACATCCACAGCCGATTTGGCGCAACCGGCAGCGATCATCCCCTTTTCAGGTTCAGAAACGACAAAGCCGTTATCGTCCATCTTGACGCCAAGCGCCTTGCCAGCCTTGCCAAGAGCAGGCTGCATACCGGTGGCCAGGATGCACAGATCCACCTTCTGGTTGATCTTCTTGCCGCTCAAGGTGTCTTCAGCAGACACAGTGACGCTACCGTCTGCCTCGGCAAGAACACTGGCCACCTTACCCTTGACCAGAACCGTGTTGGGATCGTCCATGAACTTTTCACGGAAATGCTCGTACTTGCCCGGCGTGCGCAGGTCAATGTAGAACACATAGATTTTCGCTTCAGG
The DNA here is from genome assembly GCA_946539945.1 of uncultured Desulfobulbus sp. Lineage (GTDB taxonomy): Bacteria > Desulfobacterota > Desulfobulbia > Desulfobulbales > Desulfobulbaceae > Desulfobulbus. The sequence continues at coordinate 2,870 of CAMNHX010000004.1, forward strand.
ATACTGGGCGCGGATATAGGAAATCTGCTTGAAGGTCGCCATGCAGCAAATGTAGGAACAGTGCTGCAGATGGTTCTCATCCCGAGACCCGGCACACTGGACAAAGGCAAAAGACTTGGGTTCCGCCTGATCGCCAGGACGCAGAATCTTGCCCTGGGTCGGGCCATTGGGTGCAGCCAGTCGCTCCATCATCATGTTGGTGATGATGGCAGGCGAACTGTTGAAGTTGAGCTGGGTCATCTGGGTGGGATCGTAGGGATTCCAGCCGGTTGACCAAATGATGGCTCCCACTTGCAGGGTAAAGCTTTTGGGTTGCATGTCCAGTTCCACCGCGTTGTACGGACAGGCAGCCTTGATGGCTTCCAGTGTCTGGTCAGAACAGGCATCCTTGTCCAGCACGTAGCGCCGGGGAAAGGCCATTTCATGCGGCAGGCGCACTGCCTTGACCTTGTTCATCCCGAAGTTGAAAGGATCAGGAACTTCTTCGATGCACGCTGCCTCGCAGGCACCGCAGGCCGTGCAGTTGGAGTTGATGTAGCGGGGCGCGGTTTCCAGTCTGACTTCATAGCGACCAGGCTTGCCGGAAATGGACGTTACCCGGGTCATCGTGTAACTTCTGATTCTGCGGTTGTCCTTCAGTCGCTTGAAGTTGATTTCAAGGCCGCAGGTTGGCGGGCACAGTTTGGGAAAATATTGATTGAGCTGTGCGACCCGTCCCCCCAGATAGGCGTTCTGCTCGACAAGAAACACGTCCTTGCCGACTTCGGCTGCTTCCAGAGCCGCGGTAAGCCCACTGATACCGCCGCCCACAACCAAAACCGCACTGTTGCCTGCAGTGTCACTCATACCAGACCTCCTCATACTGCTGGTGTTGAAAAAGGTGATTGCCGGTAAATAGCCTAGAATCTTGTAAAACTACTTCATCCAGCGACGCAAATCAAAAAAAAACAGCACGTACAAAAAACTCCAGACTCCTCATGGGAGCCTGGAGTTTCCTTCAACCTGCCTCAAGACAGAAGAACCTTAAATCCACGGCTCCGTCTCGATGATGTTGATGCAGTTCACCTTCTCGCACTTCCACTCCTTGGTCTTGGGATCAAAGGTGGAGTTGACGAAGCACTTCCAGTTCTCGTCATCGCAGGTCGGGAAATCGGAGCGATAGTAGAAGCCCGGATAGCGGGATTCCTTACGGAACTCGATGTGACGGATGTGGGTTTCCACACACCAGATGCGGTGATAGTTCTCCCAAGCGCGCAGCAGCTCATGCAGATCGCCAGCAGCCATCTTCTCGGCATCCTCACGGAGGAGACGGAGCAGATCCAGGCAGATGTTCAGGAGCTTGCCAGAGGTCATGTAATAGGTGGCAACGCCGCCGCCGTACTCGTCAGTGGCCTTCATGAGGCGCATCATCAGACCGGCAGGCTTGCAGTAGTTCGGGTTGACATCCACTGCGGTGGTTGCATCCTTGAACTCATGATAACGCTTGACCGGAGCGTAGATCTCGTCAGCCAGTTCCTGGGCGGACTGGGCCAGTTCAGGCTTGAAGTCCTTGTTGTCGCGGCAGTACTTGACCATCTGCTTGGCAGCAATGCGGCCTTCAGTATGGGAACCGGAGGAGAACTTGTGACCAGAAGCGCCAACGCCGTCGCCAGCGGTGAACAGACCGTTTACCGTGGTCATGCGGTTGTAGCCCCACTTGTACTGATGGGAACGCGGACCGTCAACCGTCGGAACCCAGTCTTCTTCGGGACCAGAGGTCCAGATGCCGCAGCAGCCGGAATGGGAACCCAACATATAGGGTTCGGTCGGCATGATTTCAGAACCAACCTTTTCAGGCTCAATGTTCATGCCAGCCCACAGACCAGCCTGACCAACGGACATATCCAGGAAGTCTTCCCAAGCCTCGGATTCCAGATGCTTCCAGAACTTCTTGACTTCCTTCTCATCCTTGCCAGCAGCCCGCTGGGCATCCAGGAAGGCGGCCAGAGCAACGTCGGTAGCCATGTAGATCGGGCCACGACCAGCCTTCAGTTCTTCCAGCATCAGGTGGTTACGCAGGCAGGTCGGGGTAACCGGAGACTGACCGTAGGGCATATACTTGGCCAGTTCGGCCTTGGCAGCGTCGCCACCAGCATAGAACTCACCCAGACCGTTCTGCACCTTGGCCTTGAACAGCAGGAACCAGGCACCAACCGGGCCGTAACCGTCCTTGAAGCGGGACGGGGTGAAGCGGTTTTCCATCATGGTCAGCGTAGCGCCAACCTGGGCACACATGGTGTAGGTGGAACCAGCATTCCAGACCGGATACCAAGCACGACCCTTGCCTTCACCGGTGGAACGCGGACGGAAGATGTTGACTGCACCACCGCAAGCAACCAGAGCGGTTTTGCAGGTAAAGACGTGAACCTTGTTCTCACGGGTGGAGAAACCAACAGCGCCAGCAATGGTGTTCTCCTTGTTCTTGTCCAAGAGCATCTTGACGATGAAGATACGCTCAAGCACGTTGTCCGCGCCCAGAGCCTTCTTGGCAGGTTCAGCAACAATCGGCTTGTAGGACTCGCCGTTGATCATGATCTGCCACTTGCCGGTACGAACCGGCACGCCGCCTTCGCGCAGGGTTTTGGCAGGCTTGGCGCCGTCCAGATTGCTGCCGTCATCAGCGCGCTTCCAGATGGGCAGACCCCACTCCTCAAACAGTTTGACAGACTCGTCAACGTGACGGCCCAAGTCATAGATCAGGTCTTCACGAACAACGCCCATCAGGTCGTTGCGCACCATCTTGACATAGTCTTCGATGGCGTTCTCACCGATGTAGGTATTGATGGCGGACAGACCCTGGGCAACAGCGCCGGAACGCTCCAGAGCAGCCTTGTCAACCAGAATGATCTTCATATCGTCCGGCGCCCACTTCTTGATTTCAAAAGCAGCGCCGCAAGCGGCCATACCACCGCCAACGATCAACACGTCACAGCTATGCTCTACAACTTCCGGATTGACGACAGCCTCAATCTCACCTTTCGGCTTGTTAGGTAATGCCATTGTATGATCTCCTTGTCAGGTTCAGTGTACGGTAAATTCCGAGAGACAAAATCCGGTCAACTTACTTCGCCAGCTTGGTTGGCTTCGGCAGTTCCTTTTCCAGGAACAGTACCTGATCGTCCAGATTGGCGCCTTTCTGTCCACCATACTCGTTGGCAGCGCCTTCAGCAGTGGTACGGATCGGGAATTTGAAGCGCTTCATGTTGCCGTTTCTGAACTTGACGGTCCACATGATGTCTTGAGAGCTGCGCATGGGGTGAACCTGACCACCCAACGGAACAAAGTCGTCATAGCCGCGAACAGCGATAGCGCCCTGCGGGCAAATCTTGACGCAGGAGTAGCACTCCCAGCAAGCGTCCGGCTCCTGATTGTAGGCCTTCATTTCGGCCACATTCAGCACCATCAGGTCGTTTGGACAGATGTACATGCAGGCGGTCTTGTCGCCGCCCTTGCAGCCGTCACACTTGGAAGGATCTACGTAACTTGGCATTCAACTACCTCCTCACTTGTTTGTTAACAGTTGATGACTTTCAGCCAGGGGTCTCTGCCCGACGCGGACGATTTTCCCTGTCCGTGTACCCAACAACCACCCAATCAGAAAAACGCGAACACTCGCCATTCCTTGAATGGCCCCGGTTTAATTTGTCTGTCAAACTATGTCAAGAAAAATTGTCAAAACAGGGCTGAACAGTAAAATTTAAGAAGAGTATCAAAATAAAGAATGGATTTTACGTGCAAAAAAAGAGCAAAAAGGAGCACGGTGGGAGACACCTCTCAGCTTGATTTGTCCCTCACTGTCTGTCCCCCTGCGCCCTCCCCGGAATCCTCTGCGGATGCAGGCGGGCATTGCGCAAAACGACCGCACTCTTTATATAGAGGCGGTCTTTTTGCGCAGTTTTCTTTTTTTGGGAGTTGAATATGACAACAGGCCGTAAACTTCAAATCGCATTCGTCATTTTTCTGGTGTTCTTTTCCGGGCTGGCGCTCCTGCCCAACTTTTACGAGGGACTGCCCCCTTGGTGGAACAAGTACTGTGCGCCCGCAGGCATCAAGCTGGGCCTTGACCTGAAAGGCGGACTGCACGTGGTCCTGCGGGTTGACCGGGACAAGGCCCTGGAAAACGCGCTGGATTTCGCTGCCAACGACTTCAAGAACATCCTGGCTGAAAAGGGGATCACTGTTGTGCGGCTGGATTCAGGCTCGCCGCAGCAGGTCTTGCTGACCCTGCCCAACACTGAAGCCATTGAGACAGCCAAGGCGGTGCTGCAAGAACACTTTGCCGGACTGGACAGCACGGTTGCCGCAGAGGCCGGAACCTTTCCCCGCGTCCTCTTGAAACTGAAGCCCGCAGAGGCGGAAAGTATCCAGAAAAACGCGGTGGACCAGGCCCTGGAGATCATCAGGAATCGCATTGACCAGTTTGGCGTGGCTGAACCGATTGTGGTCAAGCAGGGCGAAGACCAGATCGTGGTCCAGTTGCCTGGCGTGCAGGATCCCAAGCGGGCCATTGACCTTATCGGCCAGACCGCACAACTGGAGTTCAAGGTTGTGGCCGAGGGCGGCGAAAACCTGCCCCAACTCATTGAAGAGGCCATTCAGGCCGGGCAGTGGGAGCGGGGCGGCAGCAGGAAGCAGCTCAATCTGGCACTACAGAGTCGTCTGCCGCAGGGCACGGAAGTCTATTTTGAGCAGGACGTGGACAAAACGACCCAAGCCAAAGTCGAAATCCCGCTGCTGATGGAAAGCCCGGTTCTGATGACCGGCGCTGCGGTCAAGGATGCGCAGGTGCGCATTGGCGACAGCTTCAACGAACCCTACGTCAGCTTGAGCCTGACCGGTTCTGGCGCACAGCTCTTTGGGCAACTCACGGACAAGTATGTGAAGCGCCGCATGGCCATCATTCTGGACGACAAGGTGCGGTCCGCGCCTGTTATTCAGGAAAAAATTCTGGGTGGCAATGCGCAGATTACCGGCGATTTTACCCATACCGAAGCCTCTGACTTGGCCATTGTGCTGCGGGCCGGTGCGCTGCCCGCACCTGTGGAGATTGTCCAGAACCTGACCGTGGACGCCAGTCTGGGGCGGGATTCCATCAACAAGGGACTGTTCTCCGGTCTGATTGGCTCTGTACTGGTAGTGGGCTTCATGCTGCTCTACTACCGCGTCTCCGGGTTGATTGCCAATCTGGGCCTGGGCTTCAACATCCTCTTTCTCTTCGTGGGTCTGGCCATGGTGGGCGCAACCCTCACCATGCCGGGCATTGCGGGTATCATTCTGACCGTGGGCATGGCAGTGGATGCCAATGTCCTGATCTACGAGCGTATGCGCGAGGAAATGGGACTGGGCAAGAGCATCAAGGCTGTGGTGGATTCGGGTTTTGGCAAGGCTGCCTCCAGTATCATTGACTCCCAGGTGACCACGCTCATCACTGCGCTGGTCCTCTTCCTCTTTGGCACTGGCCCGATCAAGGGCTTTGCCGTGACCCTCACCATGGGCATCATCTTCAACCTCTTTGCCGTGCTCTTCATCTGCCGTTTGGTTTATGATTCACTCATTGGCACGCGCAAACTGCAGCGCCTCCACTTCATGCAGCTGGTGAAACGCACGAGCATTGACTTCATGCGCATCCACAAACCCTGCTTCGGTCTCTCGGCGGGCCTGATTGCACTTGGGCTGATTGCCCTGGTTCTTATCAGCACGGGCAAGGCCCGGCTGGGCGTGGACTTCACCGGTGGACTCATGCTCCAGTACAGCGCAACCCAGGAGTTTTCTCTGGAAGAGGTGCGCCCGGCCCTGGCAGAGAGCGGCTTTCCCCGCCTGGATCTGCAAAGGGTCAGCAGCGACAACCAGCTCATCGTCAAGCTGAAGCAGAGCAAGGACACGGTGAGCAATGACGAGGAGCGCATCACCAAAACGCTGCAGGAAAAACTCCAAACCAAGGGCTTCAAGCTGGAGAGCAAGTCCGAGATCGGCGCTTCCGTGTCCTCGCAACTGCGGTCCAAGGCGATTGTGGCCATTGTACTCTCGCTTCTGGGCGTGATCCTGTACCTGGCCATCCGCTTTGACTACCGCTTCGGTCTGGCAGCCACAGCTGCCACCTTCCACGACGTGATCGCGGTTCTGGGCATCTGCTGGCTCTGCGGAAAGGAGTTCGATCTCTTGCTCATGACCGCCCTGCTCACGCTGGCAGGCTATTCATTGAACGACACTGTGGTCATCTTTGACCGTATCCGCGAAAATCTGGGCAAACACGCGGGCATGAGTTTTTATGAGGTGATCAACTTGAGCGTCAACGAGACCCTCTCGCGCTCCCTCATCACCACTCTGACCACACTCTTCATGGTTCTGTCCCTCTTCCTCTTTGGCGGATCAGCCATCCACGACTTCTCCTTTGCGCTGCTCTGCGGCATGGTGGTGGGTTCCTACTCCTCCATCTTTGTGGCCAGCCCGCTGGTAGCCCAGTTCTGGAAGACGAAAAAGGCATGAAGACCAATCAGGAAACCATGCCTGCCATGCAGCCCGTGCAGGCGGAGACGACCTTGCGCTTCGCCTGCCATCCGGGTGTGGCCTGCTTTAACGAGTGCTGCCGGGAACTGGACCTGGCGCTTTTGCCCTACGACGTACTCCGCCTGAAAAAGGCCCTGGGCATCAGTTCTGGCGAGTTCATGAAAAACTACGTGCTGGTGAGTCGGGAAGCAGGGCAGGTCTTTCCGCTGTGCCGCCTGACCATGGTTGACGATGGCCGGGCCAGTTGCGTCTTTGTGCGGCCAGAGGGCTGCAGCGTGTACAGTGACCGCCCTGCTGCCTGCCGGGCCTATCCGGTGGGGCGGGGCGCGGCGCTGCGGGATGGCACAGTGCGCGAACAGTTTGTCCTGGTCCGGGAGCCGCACTGTCAGGGCTTTGCTCAAACCTGTAGCCAGAGTGTGGCCGCGTATCTGGACAGCCAGGAACTGGCTGGCTACAACCGCTGCAACGACGCACTGCTGCGACTGCACCAGCACCCCAAAATTCAGGACGGCAGTTTTCAGCCAGACGAGCAGCAACTGCGCCGCTACCTTTTGGCGCTCTACGACTTGGACCGTTTCCGCCAGCTTCTGAAGCGAGGCGTACTGTCCTTTGCCTTTCCGCTCAAGAAGGAGCAGCAGAGTGCCTTGGAAGACAATGACGAGGAACTGCTCCTCCTGGCCATAGGCTGGCTGGAGCGGGATTTTTTTGGTGGCTGAAATGGAAGAGGAACTGGCTGCCCTGCGGGCCGCTGCCGCGCCCTTTGCCGAGAGCGGGGCACACGGGCCGGATCACAGTGAGCGGGTCTTGCGCACAGCCCTGGCTCTGGGGCGGGAACTGGGCGCAAACCTGCGGATTCTTGCGGCTGCCGCGCTCCTGCACGACATCGGCAGACCAGAGGAAAGCGCCAGCCAAGGCAAAATTTGTCACGCCCGGCGCGGCGCGGAACTGGCTGCTCCGATCCTGCGGCGTCTGGGTTACAGCGAGGCCGAGACTGCTGCTGTCTGCGCGGCCATCAGAACGCACCGCTTCCGCAGTGGCGAGAGGCCGGAGAGCCTTGAGGCGCAAATCCTCTTTGATGCAGACAAGCTGGATTGCACAGGCGCGATCGGCATAGGTCGCGCCTTTCTCTTTGCCGGACAGGTGGGGGCAAAGCTGCACAATCCAGAGTGCGATCCTGCGCAAACTCGCGCCTATTCCTCCGAAGACACGGCCTATCGCGAATTTCTGGTCAAGCTGTGCAAGATCAAGGACCAGATGCTCACTGCTCCGGGACGCCGTCTGGCGCTTGAGCGCCACGAGTTCATGCTCGCCTTTTTTGCCGAACTGACACGGGAAACCGGGGAATGAGCGCCTCTCCTGAAGCCTGCTCTCCTGCCTGGACCTTGAAAAATTCCTGTTCTCACAGGCTGTGTACAGCAGTCGAGACCACTGCCATAATTTTTGCAGGCAACAGTCCCACCAGCAAGAATACCCAAACCAGCATCAGACCAAGGGCTAGCGTGGATAACCTAGCTGTGGGAATCGGGCGTATCTCTCCCTTGCTTTCAGGTTCGGTCCAAAGGGCGGCAAGCGCCCGGAACACGGCGGCAAAGGTCAAAAGACTGTTGCCTGCAATGAGAAGCGCCAGAAAAACCTGTCCGGCGTTGAGCGCTTCGGTCAGCAGCAGCACCCGAATCAGAAAGCCTGCCAAAGGCGGCAGACCGCTTATGCCAATCAGACCGACAGCCAGAATGCTGGCCAGAAGCGGCTGTTCCCGGAACAGACCGCGCAGGTCGTTCAGTTGGAGGTTTTCGCCGTGCCGGGCCAGACTACAGAGCGGCAGCAAACAGATCAGACAGGCCAAGATCCAGACGCTTGTGGCGTAGAGCGCCACCCCGTAGCCTTCAGGTCTCATGGTTGCCAGCGCCAGCAGGACAAGACCTGCCTGCACAAGGGCAAAGGCTCCCCAAAGGCGCTTGAGATCGTTTTGCACCAGAGCACACAGGTTGCCGCAGAACAGGGAGACCAAGGCCAGTACCACCAGAATGCCTGCCATGAAGGGCGCTGCTTCAGGTGGAATGTCGTGGATCAGACGGATCAGCGCGGCAGTGGCAGCAATGCCGGGCAGGCAGAGCAGGATGATGGCGTTTTCATTGGCCATGCGCTGACAGAGATCAGGCATACCGCCATGAAAGGGGAACACGGCAAGCAGCCAGAACAGACCGCCCAGGACCAGCAGAAAGGCCAAGAGGGCCAGGGGCTGGGCAGGATGCAGGTCTGCGGCGATTTCCGGGATGCTGCAGGTTCCGGCAAAGAGGCGCAGATAGCCCAGACCAGCCAGCATGAAGCCGCTGTGCAGCAGGGCCGCGTGCTGGCAACTCTTGTCTGTGCGGGCGATCAGGCCAGTGGTGTCAGCCTCGTCCCGGATGGATGCAATCCGGGCCAGGCTCAAGGTGGAGAACAAAAAGGCGATGCAGAGCAGGCGCAGGTCTGTGGCGCTGATCAGGAACATCAGGCTGGACAGGTGCAGGAAGAGCAAACCGTAACAGGAGGCTCTCTGGCTGACCGGAATGCCGGTCTGGCGGCGTCCGACGGCAAGCAAAGCGCAACAGGCGCTGGCCAGCAGCAGCTTGCAGCGCTGGGAAAAGGGCGAGAGGGTATGGCCCGGGAAGAGTCCGCCTGTGGCGGACAGGGCCAGTGCAGTGCAGAGCAGCAGGGCGCTGGCCAGCAGCAGGGCCAACCGGACCGGTAGCCGGGGCCGCGCTCGCAAAAAGGGGCTTGCGCCCAGAAAGGCCAGACCACAGAGGGCGGCAAGCAGTTCAGGAAAGCGGGCACAGAAGGGCATGGGCAGAGGGAAGGGGGTGAATGTTTAGGGCAAAAGCGCCTGTCCTGCCTGCCACTCGTGCAGCTTGTGCAGCATTTCGGCAAGCGTGGGTTGCACCATGTCCAGAAAGAACCGGGAAAAGAGTCCCAGGCTGAAGAGCATGAGCAGAAGCGGGACCAGAGTCAGGCTTTGCCGGAGACCCAAGAAAGGCGAGGGGCTTTCGTCCGGGGCCTGCGGCAACAGCGTGAGCTGCGGCAGGCGCAAGAGGCAGAGCGCGGTCAGAAGTGCGCCTGGCGCTGCTGCTAGAGCCAGCACTGGCTGGGTTTCCGCTGTGCCGCGCAGGATCAGAAAGAGTCCGGGAAAGCCGCTGGTCCCGGGCAGGGGCAGTGCGGCGGGAAGCAGCAGGGCAAGACAGAATGCGGCCCAGTCCCCTTGTCTGGCAGATGCGGCCTGTTGTTGAGTCCCCGCCTCCGCCCGGGGAGGCGAAGCGGACAGGAGGAGCAGGCCAGCGCAGAACAGCGCGACAGACAGGGTCTGATACAGTGCGCCTGCCATGCCCTGCGTGAGTCCGGTCCATAGTCCCAGCGTTGCCAGTCCCAGACAGCCGGGCACAGCCTGGGCAAGCAGGGTCTTGGCGGTTCTGGCAGCCAGTGCGGCAGCGCAGCCATAGACCGCGCCCAAGAGGGTGAACCAGCCCAGAAAGGGTGAGAGGCGCAAAAAGGCGTCCGGGGCCAGGGGCAGGCAGAAGCGGAGTAGGCCGTACATGCCCAAGGCTGGCAGAAGCACGGTCAGCAGCAGGGTTGCTGGCAGTGAGGCCACGGCCAGGGTGGGCTTCAGCCAGGTGTGAAAGGGAAACAGCGGTATCCTGACCGCAAAGGACACCAGAAAGGCCAGCAGGAGGCAGGTTTGCGTTTTTGGACCGCAGGACTGCCACATCATGGCAGGCAGAAAGAAAGACCCGCTTTCCAGATACAGGGTCACGCCAGCCAGCAGCAGGGGCGTGGATCCTGCCACAGCGCCGAGCGCCCACCTGCCGCTTGCCCGGCGACTCTGGGTACTGCCCCGGAAGCCCAACAGGAGGGTCATGGGCAGGATCAGGGCCTCCCAGAACAGACAGAACAGCACAAAGTCCAGGGCGATTACCGCGCCAATCAGGGCGCTTTCCATCAGGAGCAGACAGGCAAGACCGCTGTTTGCGCGGCAGACCGGATCATGCCAAGAGGCCAGCAGACCCAGCGGCACAAGAAAGGTAGTCAAGGTCAGAAAAAAGAGGGACAGACCATCCACGCCCACCACATAGTTGCAGTGCAGCTGCGGAATCCAGATGTGCAGATGGACAAACTGGAAGGCAGCGGTGTGGCGGGTAAAGCCGTACAGGACAGGCAGAGTCGCCAGGGCGTTGCCGCTTGTCACCACCAGAGCCAGAACCCGCTTGAGGCGATTGTCCGCAACGAGCAGCACCAACAGAGCGCCTGCCAAGGGCAGGAGCAACAGCAGGTTGAGCCAGTCAAAGCCTGTATCGATCAGCAGGGGAACCATGAGCTATCCCTTGCGCAAGAGGCAAAGAATCAGGATCAGCAGGGCCAGATGGGTCAGCAGCAGAAAGAAACGACTCCGGTTCAGGATCTGCGCCAGATTGCCCATGGTCTGCACTGTGCGGGTCAACCGTTCAGCCAGTCCGGCCAGCAGACGTTCCAGATGACCGGGCAGGGCCAGTGCCTGCCGGGCAAGTCGTGCGCTACCGTGTCTCCAGGTCTGGTTCAGGGCTTCCAGTCTGGCAACAAGGCGGCGCGTCTGGCGCGAGAAGTCCTGCCGAGTCTGAAGCAGCAAGTGATCCACATCCACAGGCAAAGCGGGCCTCTTGTTCGGATGGGACGCCAGAATCTTTCTGGCCAGAACAAAGAGCAAGAATCCCATGCCCAGCCCCTGCAAGACCTGCAGGAGCTTTTCCGGGCCAAAGAGCGCGGCAGTGCTGGCTTTGGCATTCGGGAAGGGCAGGATTTCCGGAAAAAAGACAGGCGTCAGACCTACCAAAAGAGAGGCAGAAGCCGTGAGGGTCAGGGCAAGCAGCGTGCTGCGCGGAACTGGCGCAAGCTGTACTGCAGTCTTGGCAGGCCGGTCGAAAAACAGGGGCCAGGCCAGACGGAGGCAGGCGAGCAGGGCGAGCAGTACTGCTATATGCAGCAGCAAGACCAGCAGGGTATGGCGTGCCTCAAAGGCCGCAGCCACGATCATGGCCTGCCCGGTGTAGGCGGCAAGACCGGGGATCGGGATCAGGGAGCAGCAGGCCAAAAGCACAAAGCAGCAGAGGACAGGCAAGCTGCTCTTCAGTCCTGCCAGGCTCTTCAGATAACGCTGACCAGTGCAGTGCTGGATCGCGCCTAAACTCATGAAGAGCAGGGTGGAGGCGCTCAAATGCCCCAAGGTACAGACCACAGCCCCATTCAGGGCCGTGTCTGTGCCCATGCCAAGGGCTGCTGTCACCAGACCGCCCTGAAACAGAAGCAGCCAGGCGGCAATCCGGCAGAGTTCCAGTTCCAGCAGGGCGCGTAAAGCGCCGTAAAGCGCAGTGACTGCTCCCAGAATCAGGAGCGGCTCAAAGTCCACGCCGAGGCGGGTCATGAGGGTAAGGGCTGTGGTGGTCGTAACCAGGGCCGGAAAGAGGGCGGTTGCGGGACTGCGGTTTCTACACGCCTCAAAGAGCCAGGTGTGCAGGGGCAGGACAGCTGCGCCCAGTCCCAGTCCAGCCAAAAGCAGCCAGTTGGCGGGCGCGGAGGCGCTTCCGTGCAGGGAGGCCAGGGTCAGATCGCCGCTCTGGCTGTGCAGGGCTGCGCCGAGCAGGAGCGTGGCCGCGCCGGTCGCGTGCCAAAAGAGGTAGCGACAGCCTGCCCGGCCTGCGCCTTCCCCTTCACTCTGCCAGATCAGGACCACAGGTGGCAGCACCATCAGGGACCAGAACAGGAGCAGCGAGGGCAAATCATTGCTGTACAGAACACCCAGGGCGCCTGTCGCCTGGACCAGTACCGCCCCCTGTCCGGTTCTGGTCTGGCGGTGCAGGGTTACAACTGTTTTCATGATTTCTTTCCAAATCTATGCAAATTTCTCCAAAATGATGAGGTTTTCGGGGCAGCCCGTGCGACTTGACAGTGTCGCCCA
>CAMNHX010000005.1 GCA_946539945.1 uncultured Desulfobulbus sp.
AACTGAACCGCGTCCGCTGTTTGGCGCATGGGCTGAAGATGGGCGCTGAAACCGGGTCAGAAGGCGCGGCTGCGGCCAACAGTTTGGGTGTCTGGTACGAGAGAGGCAAGCACGGTCTCAAGCAAAACCTGAAAGAGGCAAGGAACTGGTATCAGGAAGCAGCCAAACACGGCAATGCCCTGGCCATGCACAACTTGGGTGATCTCTACCGGCAGGGCAAGGGGGTACGGCAGGACAGCAGCGAAGCCTTTGACTGGTACAAAAAGGCGGCAGACGCTGGACACGCCATTGGTCTGGAAGACATGGCCGATTGCTACCTCAAGGGCGTGGGTGTGGAAGCGGATCGGAACGAGGCCATCCGCCTCTACCGGGAAGCAGCCCGTCAGGGCAGGACGAGCGCTGCGCAGAAGCTCCGGGAAATGGGTCTGTGAGGAGAAGGAGGAAATTTGCCGGAACCGCTGCAAGCGGTTCCTTTTGGTTGTGTATTCTTGACCACTGCTGTCTCATAGGTTTTGCAACAAAGAATCAGAGCGATGCAATACTTGATTTTTGGAAATCCAATGCTTGTTTGAGCGATGCAGTGAGTCACCGAAAAAGTCCAGAAAACGCAGGAGGCGAAACACCGGAAAACTGGGAGATTTCCAAGCTGCCCAAATCGCGTCTCAAGATAATAGAGCGTTTCCGCTTTGTCTTTTTACTGTCATTCTGAAGCGCGAAGCGCTGAAGAATCTCATGGAGAATATCGGGAAGGCGGCAGGAGATGGACTTTTACCGTGCTTCGCACTGAAAAGTCGCTTCGTTCAGCATGACATAAAAAGTGAAAACGGAATTGCTCTAACTTGTTGTTTTTTATGGAAAATCAGAACACTTGCACCTTATGGGACCGCAGTGACGGAAGATGCTGGTTGTGGGGGAATCCATCCCATACAGGCAACCCTTTTTCCGGGAAAAAACCCTTGACCCTCTAGCCAGTAGAGCCACTACAGTGGGGGCGTCGGCAGGGAAAGCCCTGCGGCGTTGCAGTCTTTTCCCCAAAAACGGCCCAAGACAGAGAGCGTGTGTCATGAGTGAGGCAAGGGAGTTGTGTTCCTGCGAGGTCTGCCATGCAGAAGGTTTTCCCTGTTCCGAAACACGGCAGTTGCCGGTCGGGACACCCAAGAAGCAGCACTGCAGCGGCCAGGAGCAAAGCTGCTGCGATTACAAAGACAAAGACAGAGCGCCCGACAAGGCGATGGATGCCAAAACCGCAGTCTATCGCATTGCAAACATGGACTGCCCGACTGAAGAGGCGCTCATCTGTAAAAAGCTGTCTGGCATGAACGGCGTCATCGGGCTTGAATTCCGGCTCATGCAGCAACTCTTGCTGGTACGCCATACGCTGGACTCTACAGAATCCCTTGAAACAGCGCTCAAGGACATTGGTATGCCGCCTGTCGCTGCGGGCAGCGAGGCGGTTTTTCTCATTAGCGGCATGGACTGCCCGGTGGAAGAAAGGCTGGTGCGCGATAAGCTTTCTGGCGTGGACGGCGTGTTCGGGCTTGACTTCAACCTGATGCAGAGACGGCTCGTTGTGCAGCACGAAGCAGCAGCCCTGCCTGCCATCAGCAGGGCACTGGATTCGCTGGACATGGGGGCGCAGTTGCAGGATACGGTCCAGGTCACGGCACGACCTGTCCCGGAAACCGCCCGTATTCCCTGGAAACGGCTGACTTTGGCCGGATGCTTTGCCGCCTTGGCTGAAGCAGCTGATCTGGCGCTCGAAGGGCAGGGTTCAGCCCTTGCGGCAACGCTGTCCCTTTTCTCCCTGCTTGCCGCTGTGTGCGCCGTGGCCTTGAGTGGACTGTCCACGTACCGGAAAGGCTGGATTGCGGTTACAAACGGCAACCTGAACATCAACGCCCTGATGTCCGTGGCTGTGACAGGCGCTCTGTGCATTGGCCAGTATCCCGAAGCCGCGATGGTCATGGTGCTGTTCAACCTGTCCGAGGCCATTGAGGCGCTGTCTCTGGAAAAGGCGCACAAGGCCATCAAAAACCTGTTGGCCCTGGCCCCGGAACAGGTCACAGTCCTGCAGGAGGACGGGGCCTGGACGGAAAAACCTGCGGCGCAGGTGGCGATTGGCGCTCGCGTGCGGGTGCGGCCCGGCGAAAAGGTAGGTCTGGACGGTGTGGTGGTTTCTGGTTCTTCCTTGGTCAATCAGGCCCCGATTACAGGCGAAAGCGTGGCAGTGGAGAAAAAAGCAGGGGACACCGTGTTTGCCGGTACCATCAACGAATCCGGATCATTTGAGTTCACTGTGACTGCCCCTGCCACAGATTCGACGCTGGCACGCATCATCCATGTCGTGGAAGAGGCGCAGGCCAGTCGTGCGCCGATGCAGCGCTTTGTGGATGTTTTTGCCCGGTATTACACACCCTCTGTCTTTGCGCTGGCCCTTTTGACAGCAAGCCTGCCACCGCTGTTTTTTGGCGTGGCTTGGCAGAAGGCGCTCTACACCGGTTTGGTGGTTTTGGTGATTGGTTGTCCCTGTGCCTTGGTCATTTCCATTCCGGTGAGCATTGTCAGCGGGTTGGCAGCAGCTGCCCGGCGTGGCATCCTCATCAAGGGCGGGGTCTTTCTGGAAAGCGGGCGCAAGCTGAATCGGGTGGCGCTGGACAAGACCGGAACCCTCACCCACGGCAGACCCCGACAGACGGATTTCCTGTGCCTACGGGGCGAAGAGGACGCGGCCCGGAGTTTGGCGGCCAGTTTGGCGGCCCGTTCCGACCACCCGGTTTCCCGGGCGCTTGCCGATCAGGCCAAGGCGGACGGGATAAGCCTGCAAGAGGTGGCGGAGTTTACCGCCTTGCCCGGACAGGGTGTGCAGGGGCGGATTGCGGGTCAGCGTTGGCATCTGGGCAACCATCGCATGATGGAGGCGCTGGGTTTCTGGACACCGCAACTTGAAGATCGCATCGTACTGCTGGAACAGGAGGGCAAGAGTATAGTGGTGCTGGCCGGAGAAGACGGTCCCTTGGCCCTTCTTGCCGCTGCCGATACAGTGCGGCCCGGCAGTCGCGAGGCAGTGGATGAACTGCGCGGTTTGGGCGTCAGAACCGTGCTGTTGAGCGGTGACAACAGTCACACAGCCGCAGCCATTGCGCAGGCTGTGGGTGTGGACGAGTTCCGGGCTGACATGCTGCCGGAAGACAAGCTGAAGGCAGTAGAGGAACTGGCACAGGAGGCAAAGAGTTGGGTGGGCATGGTGGGCGACGGCATCAACGATGCGCCTGCGCTGGCCCGGGCGGACATCGGCTTTGCCATGGCTGCAGGTGGCACGGATGCGGCCATTGAGACCGCAGACGTGGCCCTGATGGACGACGATCTGCGCAAGATTCCGCAGTTTATCCGACTTTCCCGGTCAACCTGCGCCATTTTGCGGCAGAACATTGCGCTGGCTTTGGGCATGAAGGTGGTCTTTTTCGCCCTGACCTTTGCCGGTATGGCAAGCATGTGGATGGCTGTTTTTGCCGACGTGGGCGCTGCTCTTCTGGTGACAGCCAACGGTCTCCGGGCCATGCGCCTGTGAGCCGGACAATTCCACTCTCCACTCTGCTGCTCTCCACGCTCTTTTGGGTCATGTGGAGCGCAGCAGGGCTTCCTCTGCAAATCCATCCAGAATGATCGCTACCGTCTCACAGGTTTTGCAACAAAAAAATCAGAGTGATGCAATGCCAAATTTCAAACACTCCAATATTTGTTTGACCTATGCAGTGAGACACCGAAAAAGTCCAGAAAACGCAGGGGGCGAAACGTCGGAAAACACCGGGCTTTCCAAGCTGCCCAAATCGCGTTTCCAGATAGTAATCACTTGTTTTTTATGGAAAATCAGAACACTTGCATCCATGAGACAGCAGTGATCCCAAGCACTACGGTAACTGCATCCATGAAAAATCCCCTTTCCCATAACGGGAAAGGGGATTTGTTTTCCAGAAACAGGGAGTACTTCTTCCAGAAACAGGGAGTACTTCTTCCAGAAACAGGACTTACTTTTTCAGGAAGTGCTGGGGCTTCACCACGCCGCCCACGCTCTGCTTCAAGTCCAGAAGCCCGGCTTTTTGCTCGGCATAGACAGCAAACAGACGCTCGGAAGCGTTCTCCTCCTGCCTCCAAGCTTCGGTCTGCATATCAATGCGATCAACAATGTTGTCAATGTACAGGGAGAACTGCATGGTGTAGAGGCTCTCCGGGTAGTCCTTGTTGATCTTGTCCTTGAAGAGCTTCTTCAGGTCTTCGTACTTGGGCAAAAAGCCAATCGGGGTTTCCAGTGCCTCCACGTCGCCGTGCGCGAACAGTTCCAGCCAGCCCAGCCAAACGTGGACATCACGCTTCTCGCCCAAAAGTCCCTTGCCGCTCCCGCCTCTGGCCTCGTGGGTCAAAAAGTAGTTCAGGCCAGCCATGATAGGCTTTTCTTTCATGGAATCGGCGTTGTAGAAGGTGAACTGGGCTTCCAGGTATTCGGGCAGGGGCGGCGCGACAAAGGGCGCGTTGGCCCAAGGCTGGCGCTTGACGCCAGTTGCACCCATTTCCGTGGCCGTGGCCTTGGACACAATGGAAGCACCAATCGCCACTCCTGCATCCATGCTCTTGGCAACCCAGATGGGCGGCATGGTGTTGCTGTCGCGACCTGAATAGGTGATCACGCGCACCTGCACGCCCTTGGGATCGCTGTTCAGAGCCTTGTCGTGGTTGGCAATGGCTTCAGCCTTGAGGGTGCAGCGGGAATTCGGATGGGACATGGGCACATCCTTCATGTCCTTGGTCCACTGCCCTTGGAAGTTGTTTCCCCAAGCCGGAATTTCCTCGCCGTCGCCTTCCCAGCGCGGCTTTTTGTTCTCGTCCACAAGCACGTTGGAGAAGATGACCTCTGTACCCGGTTCGCGCAGGCACTTGATCAGGTAGGGATCGCCTTCCTTGTTCACGTCCTTCAGGATGCCGAAGATGCCGACTTCCGGGTTCACGGCGCGGAGCGTGCCGTCTTCTGCAATCCACATCTGGGCCAGGTCATCGCCCACAAAGTGATCGCCTACCATGGCAGTGGTGGTCTTGCCGCAGCCGGACGGCGCAGCGCCTGCAAAAAAGGTCAGACGCCCGCCAGGTCCCTTGATGCCGGTGATGAACATATGTTCGGAAAGCTCCTTGCCCGGAAACTTGTAGAGTGCGCTGTCCGTGGCAAAGCGGTGGTTGCCCTTCTTCATCATCAGGGTATTGCCCGCATAGGTGCAGTAGGTGGAATAGGTGGTCTGCCAACTGCGATCCATGTAGATACGGGCCTTGGGGATGTCTTCCGAACGGTTGCTGCCTTCGGCGTGCAGGTTGGTGAAGAACTCGCCCCGACGCTGCACTTCCTTGTCAAAGTCGGTGTAGCAGTTGCGATAGAGCAGCCCGGCGGAGTGCATGACATAGGTGGAACTGGAAATTTCAATCGCCGGAATGGAGGAGTGTGCGCCCACTGGCCCGCGGATGTAGAAGCCCACGAACATGGTCTTGCCGCGCATGATGCCGCGCATATACTGCTTCATGTAGGCGTGGGAGTCGGCCCGGGCTTCTTTCTTGGCAAGGGAGGACAAGCCCTCACCCTCGTTGACGATGTAAAAGGTCTGGGCCACGATACGGCCCTGGTCTTCGGGCAGGTCAAAGTGGATGGTGTGTCCCTTGATGGCGAGTTCCTTTTCCTCGCCCTTTTCCAGACTCATCTTGCGGATGGCGCTCATGTCCTCTTCGCTGCCGGTGTGGATGAAGACCTGATCCGGGTCGCAGAGGACAATGGCGTTGGCTACTTTCAGAAGCGCCTCTTCGCAGGTGATGGCAGCCAGTCGCTTCTGGTGTTCGGGATTGAGCTTCTTTTTGAAGATATCCTGGGCCTCGGCAATGGTTTTGACCCCGCCCAGATCAGACAGAATATCCACTCCTTCCTTGTACTGCAGCATGGTATCCTCCTAAAATTAAGGAAAATATGGTGAGAAAAGGCAAAGAAAACTTTGCGGTAGTGCTACTAGGCAAATCTTACAGCGTTCTAAAAAATCCGCAATTCCGTTCTTTGACCTCCTACCGTGTTCAGGCAGGGCTGGAAACCGGGCCTGAACTACTTCGTCGGGTTCCTGCCGCTGTCAGACGTATAGTGTCGCTCACTTCACAGGCGAGCCAGGCTCGATCATGTTACCCGTATTTTTTGAGCATGATGCGGCATTTCAGGGGGGGTATCCGGGAGTTTTCTGTGTGCTTGTCCCTGAACCGTGGAAGTCAGGCTCATTTTCCCAAGTCTCAAGAATTGTCCCAAAAGCTGTATTTACAAGCATAACATTCTGATACCATTCAGGAAATCTTCATGAGTACCGAAGAGACAACAGGCTTTCCGTGTACCGGGAAGAGGGTAACTCTACCTGGATCTGTCAGAATGGATATTTGACCTTCGTCATCAAAGTATTGTACCACTGCTATCTCACAGGTTTTGCAACAAAAAATCAGAGTGATGCAATACCTGATTTCTGACACTCCAATGCTTGTTTGACCGATGCAGTGAGACACCGAAAAAGCCCAGAAAATGCAGGGGGCGAAACGTCGGAAAACTGGGAGATTTCCAAGCTGCCCAAATCGCGTTACCTGATAATAAGTGGTTGTTTTTATGGAAAATCAGAACACTCGCAGCCTATGAGACAGCAGTGGCAAAGCACGGTAAGAGTATTTCAGTGCGAAGCACGGTAAAAGTATTACTTTGGTTTGTCTCATTCTTCCCTCTTCTGGTATGTTGAGCGAAGCGAAGCATTGCCCGTCTAAAAGGCGGAAGAGAACGTCAAAAGTGAGGAACCGGAACATGAACAGCTCCCTGCGCACAGTGCTTGAGGAAACAGTTCGGAATCCTGGCGGGATCACCGTGCTTACCGGCGCGGGCATCTCGGCGGAAAGCGGGATTCCCACCTTTCGCGGACCAGAAGGTTACTGGACCGTGGGTTCAGCTGTGTACCGACCAGAGGAAATGGCCACCTGGGCCATGTTTTCCCGAAAGCCCGAAGAAGTGTGGCGTTGGTATCTGTACCGTCTGGGCGTGTGCCGTCGGGCTGAACCCAACACAGGGCATCGGGCATTGGTAGGGATGGAGCATCTTTTGGGCGAGCGCTTCACCCTGATCACCCAGAACGTGGATGGCCTGCACCTGCGGGCGGGCAACAGCCGGGAACGCACCCTGGAAATCCACGGCAACCTGAACTTCATGCGCTGCGCCGTTGCCTGCGATGACGCGGTGTATCCCATCCCGGATACGGTCCTGCCCACGAGAGAAGAAGAGGGCCTCCGGCTGTCCGCTCTCCCACGCTGTCCCCGTTGCGGGGCCTTGGCCCGACCGCATGTGCTGCTCTTTGACGAATGCTACAACGAAATCCATTACCACCTCGACAGCGCTCTGAGCGCCGCTGCCCAGACGACCTTGCTCATCGTGGTCGGTACTTCTGGGGCCACCAATTTGCCCAACCAGGTGGCACGACTGGTGTTTCAGCGGGGTGGGGTCATTGTGGATGTAAACCCGAACACCAATCCCTTTGCTGAACTGGCCCGGCGCAACGAACAGGGATTCATCTGCCAGGGCACGGCAGCAGCCGTTCTGCCGGAGTTGCTTCACGTGATGGCCGGAGCAGGGGGTTGGAGTGGATCATGACCGTGCTGCGCGGACAGCCCAACAGCCTTTGCCTCTTTGTGGTTTCAGGGCCGTTGTGCCGTGAAAAAGGCCCGCCACGGAGCAGGCAGACCCTCTACAGTACGGGACAGGTCATGCCTGTCAACAAAATCCGCATAGGACTCATAGCGCATCCACGCGGTCCGGCGCTGTTCCCGGCTGTCCATGGTGTGGCGGCAGAACAGCCGGACCTGCTGAAAGCCCACACGCTTCAGCCAGGCCACAAGGCAGCTTGCCGTGGGCACAAACCACACGCCCGGCGCTTTGGCGTAACTTTTTTCCGGAAACAGGGCGACTGGCTCTGCGCCGGGGATAATCTGGGATTCCAGAAGCAGGGTTCCACCCGGCTTGAGCGCTGTCCACACGCTTTTGAGCGCCTCAATGGGTGAAGACCGGTGGTAGAGGATGCCCATGCAGAAGATCACATCAAAGCAGCTGGGAAAAAGCGGCAGGTGTTCGATGCCCAGAAGCTCGCTGTGCAGGTTGGGCTGTCCTGCCAGACCGTTCAGGAGCCGGAAGGCGTAATGGTGCTGCACAAAAGGCTCCAAGCCTAGAACGCAGGCTGGACGATGCGCGGCCATGCGAAACATATAATACCCGTTGTTGCAGCCAATATCGGCAACTGTTTTTCCCGCCAGATCAGGCAACTCTGGCAGGAGTCGCGCCCATTTGCGCTCGCTTCGCCATTCTGCGTCCACTTCAACGCCGAACACGGAAAAAGGACCTTTGCGCCAGGGAATGAAGGCTTCCAGCGTCTGGCGGATCAGCTTTTGCCCTGCTGCGTCCAGTTCTCCGGCCTGACCAATACTCACCATCTCGCTGGAAAAATCGCAGTGTTGCGCCCGGATATGGGCTACAGTCTCAAGGGGCTTTCTGTAACGGAGAAAGCCCTTTTTTTCCTGTCCCACCCAGGCCGCCTTTTCAGCCAGGAGCGCCTGCAGGGCAGATTTATCGGCCTGTGGGAAATGTTTGAGCCAGTCGGGTTCCATGTTGAGCTATTCCAGAATGCTGTCCTCTGCGTCCTCCGGCACAGGCACGTACCCACTGGCTTCCACCAGACGGCGTCCTTCCGGGGAACGGAAAAAGGCAATCATCTTCGCCACATTGCCCTCACGGGGACGGGCGGTGATGGCGTAGGCTTCCGAGATGAGCGGATAGGTTCCGCTCTGGATATTGGCGATTGAGGGTTCCACGCCGTCAATCGCCAAAAGCTTGATGTTCGGGTTTTTGATCAGTTCGGTCACGAAAAAACGGAAGCTGAAACCCAAAGCGCCCGGACTGTTGCGGTAGTCTGCCACGAGTTCGATAATCTCCCTCATGCCGTCGATCACGAGTTCCCTTGGTGGGGGCATGATGGGCGTATTACCCATGAAGCGCTCAAAGCGGGTCTGGCTGCCGCTGTCCTTGTTACGCTGATAGGGGCGAAGCGGCGCATCCAAGGGCACACCCAGTTCCCGCCACTTGGTGATATGACCAGAGTAGATGGCGCGAAGCTGATCCTGCGTCAGGCTGCTTGCGGGGTTGTCCTTGTGGACAAAGAACACGAAGGCTGATCGCAAAACCGGTGTGAGCGTGTAGCAAAGCTTTGCCTCCCGCATGGCGGCAAGCTGCTCCGGCGAGGGACGTAGGCCAAAGAGCAGGTCGGTCTTGCCGTCATTCAGCAGTTTGAAGATCATGTCCGAACCGTCAAGAGCCAGATACTCATGCGCCAGAGCTTTGGACAGGCGATGCGGTGGCTCGGCAACAAGGGCCTGAAAGGCAGCAGCATAGGCCGGATAAAGCGCATACGCGCCGCAGATGCGCGGTGGCTCTCCGGTAAACAGGAAGGCAGGGTCTGGCGCGGCTTTTGCCAAGCGATTACCAGGCTGGAAGGGTCTGTAGGCGAACCACCAAGGCTCGCTTCTCATCTTCCACGGAGAATCGCTGGAGAGCCAATGATCCGGCTCGCGGACAATCCCGTAACGGTTGACCGCAAGGCAGCCATAGGACGCAAGACCTATGGGAATCAGCAAGGCCAGAGCAAGACAAAGTCCTGCTGCCCAAGCGAAACCTGTACGGCACTCCGGACAAAACCCTTTGATACGGCACAGGAACCTGTAAAACAAACAGGTTCCGGCCAAGGCTACCGCCAGAATGGAAGAGGTGATTCCTTCATCCAGCATGACAGCATACGGAATGCCTGAAGCCAAAATGGGGGAGACTTCATCATAGGGGTTATAGGCTGCCTCCCTCCAGATTTCTCCGATCGTCTCCTCCAGGCCCACCAAGATACCCACAAAGAGGACCAGTCCTATACCAGCCCACAGCAGCAGTTTTGCGACAACGCGCAGAAAACGGACAAGTGTTGCACGCATGGCGTTTCTTCCTTTGCCTGTCGCACAGGCAGCTCGTAGCATTGGCACAGCTTGACGCGCTACCCGGTCAGATGCAGGCACACGGCCTTTTCTCCGTGCTTTGGCGTGGAGCTTGCAAAAGAGAGCATCTGCAGGCAGAAACCTACTCCAGCACAAGATCCACGCTTCCTTCCGGCACAGGCACATACCCGCTGGCTTCCACCAGACGGCGTCCTTCCGGGGAGCGGAAAAAGGCAATCATCTTCGCCACATTGCCCTCACGAGGACGGGCGGTGATGGCATAGGCTTCGGTGATGAGCGGATAGGTTCCGCTCTGGATATTGGCGACTGTGGGTTGCACGCCGTCAATGGCCAAAAGTTTGATGTTCGGGTTTTTGATCAGTTCGGTCACGAAAAAACGGAAGCTGAAACCCAAAGCGCCCGGACTGTTGCGGTAGTCCGCCACCCGTTCGATGACTCCGCCCATGCTGTGGCTTACAAGTTCCGTCTTCGGGTTCATGATGGGCGTGTCGGCCATGAAGCGCTCAAATCGGGTCTGACTGCCGCTGTCCTTGTTGCGCTGCCAAGGGCGAAGCGGCGCGTCCAGAGGCACACCCAGTTCCCGCCACTTGGTGACACGACCGGAGTAGATGGCGCGAATCTGATCCTGCGTCAGGCTGCTCACAGGGTTGTCCTTGTGGACAAAGAACACGAAAGCCTCACGCAGCACGGGCGTGAGTGTGTAGCGAAGCTTCGCCTCCCGCATGGCGGCGACCTGTTCCGTCGAGGGCCACAGACCAAAGATCAGGTCCACTGGTTTGTTCTTTTGGTTCTCTGGTTCATTCAAACGGGCAAAAATCTCGTCTGAACCCTCAAGGTCCAGAAACCACTCCAAACCCAAACCGCCGTCATCCAAAGGAACGCTCACCAGGGCCTGAAAGGCAGCGGCATAAACCGGATAGAGCGCATACGCGCCACTGATGCGCGGCGCTTTGCCCACAAAGCGGAAGGTGGCGTCCGGCTCCACTTTGGCGAGGCGATTGTTGGGCTTGAAGGGATGATAGTCATTCCACCACCACTTCGACTCGCGAACTGCCTCGTAGCGGTTGACCACAAAGCGGTCATAGGCTGCCGTGCCCAGCGAAACCAGCAAGGTCAGACCGAGAAGAACGCCTGCTGCAGTGCCAAAACCCCTGCCAACGCGCCGCTTTCGAAAGAGCAGCCAAAGGAGCAGGCAGATCCCGGCCAGCACGCCTGAAAGCGTCGCCACCGCCAAGGGAATGGCATACACGCCGACAAACAGCGCGAAGAGCAGCCCACACAAACCGGCCCAGACCACAAGGGCCAGCCACAGCAGGGACAACAGGGTTTTCACGAGGATGGACAGGGTTCGGGACATGGCGTTTTTCCTTTTTTGAACAGAGGCTTCCAGATGCTGCCTGATTTTTTCCATGCCGGTCTTGAAAGCAAGGAGCGAGGTTTCAGGAAGAGCGCGGGCAAGGGCAGAGTACCCAAAATTCCCGGAAACGCAAGCAGGGCGGGTAGATCCGGATTTGCCCACCTTTCCCCATTGGCCAGTTGAACGCTGTCTTCAACCTCCGACCTTTTTGGGGCCACTGCTTCACTTGACAAGTTGATCGTACTCTTTTATGTTGCATATACATCAAAAAGGAAAAGCCCATGGCAACACACCCCAAAATCGCCTGTTACTGCCTCAAGATCCGACGGGCCGCTGCCGCGATCACCCGGCACTACGATCAGGCCCTTGCGCCCTGCGGGATAACCTCGGCCCAGTTTTCCCTGCTGTTGCACCTTTCCCATTCTCCGGGCTGCACGGCCAGCAAGCTGGCTGCCCTGTCAGGTCTGGACCGATCCACCCTGACCCGCAACCTGCGGCCTCTTGTGGGCAAGGAACTGGTGTGGGACGCCAGCCCGCCAGAGGCACGGGACAGTCAACTGGAACTGACCGAAGCAGGCAAGCAGGCTCTGGAATGTGCGCAAGTCCGCTGGGAACAGGCCCAGGAGGACGTGCGCCAACGGTTGGGCGAGGTGGGACTGGCCGCCTTGGACGCGGCTTTGACCGCACTGGAAAAGTTGTGAGGCAGGCGTTTTTTTTTGCGCCCATTTGTTGCATATACAAAAAAGAGGGAACTATGGCTGAACACGGGTTGGCGCAAGGCATCCATGACATGGCCCTGTCCTGCGGTTTTGAGAATTGCGGAATCATTCCGGTTGCGGAACTGGCTGGCTACGAAGAACGTCTGGCCGAGCGCACGACCAGAGTGCCGCAAAGCGCGGCTTTCTATCAAAAGGCTGTCGGGGCCTTTTTGCGGATTCGGGAGAGCTATCCCTGGGCGCGTTCAGCGCTCGTCTGTACGGTTTGGCTGGGCAAGTATCGCTATCCCAAGGCGCTTCGGGGCAGGTATGCCAAGTCCTTTTTCCTGTCTCCAGAAGGCGTTCCAGACTGTCAGGCCCATCAGAACACACTGCGCTTTGAAGCGTGGTGAGTGAACAGGGTATCCGCTGGGAAGGCGGGGAGAGCTACGGACCTCGCCGCATTCTGCCCCTGCGCTGGGCTGCGGTTGTTGCTGGTCTGGGCATTTGCCGCAAGAACAACTTTTTCTATACCGAGAAAGGTTCGTACTACAAGCTGGAGGGCTATCTGCTTGACCGGGACCTGGAACTCCGGCAAAACCGCAAACCCAAAGCCTGTCCAGAAAAATGCGACCTCTGCCGTCGGGCCTGCGGAACCCGGGCGCTCTCTGCGGACTACACCATGAATCCTCTGGCCTGCGTTTCGTTCTGGACGACCTTTGGGAAGGGAGCGGTTCCGCCGCCGCTTCGTGAGGAACAGTTCGCTCAGTGGATCTGTGGCTGTGACGACTGCCAGGATGCCTGTCCCTACAACCGCCACGATTGGGATCAGGGCGAGGATTTTCCCGGACTGGACAGGCTTGTCGAGTTGATGCAGGCGGAAAACATGGTCAAAGCCTCTGACGAGGCGCTCCGTGAACAGATCATCCCTCGGACTGTAGCGCATGTGCTGGCTGACCAAACCGCAACACTCCGTCTCACTGCAGCCCGGGCGCTCCGTTCTGCCGCAGCGGCGCGGGAAGCCGGACGGACGGCTTGAAGGCTGCAAGAGGAGTGTCCCGGACTTTGGCCTCCGCCTCTCAAATACAAAGCGTCGTCACTTGCGGTCAACGTTGCCCTGCCATTCCACGAGAAGAGGCCGGTGATCAGAATGCCGCCAAGCCAAGGCCCGCGCTGACACCAGACCTTGCCGGTACAGCACCCGGTCAATGGGTAGAAAAAAGGGCTTCCAGGTTGGCAGGGAATGAGGCAAGACATCGCGCACCCGGGCGCTTGCGGCAAAATGACGGTACAGGGGCGAATAGGGCGTATTGTTGAAATCACCGAGCACCAGGACAGAACCCGGTTCAGATTTGATGCGTTCTGCGACTTCACGGAAGTATCTTTCTCTTTGTTCAGCCATTTCCTGATTCACAGGCGGCGGAGGGTGCAGGGCGAACAGCACCAGATGATTTGACAATATGGCACGCAGAGAGGGATATATGTTGGAGAATGTGACTTCACAAGTCTTGAGGGGCTGTTTCGCCAGGAGGTGGAGTCCGAACGGTCCATCAATATTGTGTCCGCAAGAGTACGGATAGCGTTTTTTCAGGGTTTCGAGCGGAAGATGCCAGGCTGTGCCTCCAACTTCCATCAGGATGACAATATCAGGATCAGCACTGGCAATAAAGTCAGTTTCATCATTTTTCCATTCATTTTCAAAGTTCAGGTTGTATGACAAAATTCTGATTGTATTTGGTCCAAAGTTATACTTTTCTGTGTCCTTTGAAAACGGTAAAATTGCAAATATAAATATAATCAGACCTATACAGAAAAAGGAGAGACGCCAGTATTTCTGTAAAAGACAAGCTCCAGACACAACAAAAAGACTGACGTGCAAGGTGAAATGTGTCACCCATTCAAACGGATACCAGAAAAAAGCCAGAATATGCGCCAGCAGGAGACCAAGAGCGGCGGAATAGACATAAAAGCGGATGCGGCGAACCAAAAGCATTTGCCACTTTTTCCGCGAGGTCTGATGCTTCTTCATGATTGACCCACAGTGCTTTTGCGCTATTCTGTTTTTCAGATCATTTTTACCGGCATTCTTTAGGACGTTTCTGTTGTTACTTTTTACTCCTTTCACCGCTTCACTGGAAAGCCTGAAGCACACCGGG
>CAMNHX010000006.1 GCA_946539945.1 uncultured Desulfobulbus sp.
GGCGGAATCCAGCACGTCGCCGGTCTTGTCGATGCCGAACTCCTCGAAGATCACAGCCAGCTTTTGTTCCAGCACTTCAAGCACACGGAATTCGACCGAATCCTCGAACATGAGGTTGATGGCCCGCACAACCTTCTTCTGGCCGATGCGATCCACTCGGCCGATGCGCTGTTCCAGCCGCATCGGGTTCCAGGGCATGTCGTAGTTGACGACCACATGGGCGAACTGCAAATTCAGACCCTCGCCGCCCGCATCGGTGGCGACCAGCACGCGCCGGGAATCGCGGAAAGCCTCCTGGGCGGCCAAACGCTCCTCCATCGTCATCGAGCCGTTCAGGGTGGCGACGGAAATGCCGCGAGCCTCCAGAAATTCCGCCAGCATCTGTTGGGTCGGCACGAACTCGGTGAAGACCAGGACCTTCAAATCCGGTTCCTGTTCCTCGGCCTGCAAGGCGTACAGCCATTCGATCAGGGCTTCGGCCTTGGCGTCAGGCCCGCTCTGTTCGCAGCGCAGCGCCGCCGCCAACAGGGCCTCCACATGGTCACGTTCGCCCCGCAGCGCGGCAATGCGCACCCGCAAAAGCTCGTCGAGCAGTTCCTGGGCGTCCAGATCGTAAATGAGTTCCGAGTTCAGAGTTGCGAGTTCCGAGTTGTCATCATCAGAACTCGGAACCCGCAACCCGGAACTCAGCACTCCAAGGCGGCGTTCCAGCGTCGTCCGGATCGCGCGGGTGCTGGAAGTCACCAGCCGCTGCATCAGGAGCATCAAGAAGCCGATGTGGCGTTTCTTTTCGAGCAGGGCCTGGTTGTAGCCTTCGCGCACATAATCCGTCACGGCCTCGTACAACAGGCGTTGCGCCTGGTGGCGTTCTTCCCAGGCCACCGGCTCCGTTCGGGTGGTTCTGGGCTTGAACAGCGGTTTGCCCTCGGCGTCCACGGCCCGCCGCTTTTCCGTGCGAACGACATACGGAGCCACCCGTTCGCGGGTCACGCTGCCCATGTCCGGGAAGGCCCTGTCATCCAGCAGGTTCATCAGGCGGTGAAAGGCGTCGCTTTTGCCCTGGTGCGGCGTGGCCGAAAGCAAGAGCAGGTATGGCGCGGCCTCGGCCAGCGCCTTGCCCAATTTGTAGCGGGCGACCTGATCCGTGCTGCCGCCCAGCCGATGCGCCTCGTCCACAATCACCAAATCCCAACCGGCGGTGACCAGGGCTTCGAAGCGGCCGCGGTTGTATTCGGCCACGCGCTCGGCGCTCCAGCCGCGCCGTTTGTCCAGAGGCTTGACCGAATCCAGGGTGACGATGACCTGATCGCACAGCAACCACGGGTTGCCGTGCGAGTGCGTGGTGCGTTGTGCGGAGTGCGTTTCGGCCTCGCGCACTTCGCACTCCGCACTGCGCACTTCGGAAATCCGGCGCAGCGTCGCCAAATTCTCGCTTTGCGCCAGTTGGAACGATTCGTTGAAATGCGTACACATTTCCGCCGCCCATTGCGGGGCGATGCTCTTGGGCGCGACGACCAAGGTTCGGCGCACCAGACCGCGCAGTTTGAGTTCGCGCATGATCAGCCCGGCCTCGATGGTCTTGCCGAGGCCCACTTCGTCGGCCAGCAGGCAACGCACCCTGTCGCCGGAAACGGCGCGGGACAGGGCGTTCAGTTGGTGCGGCAATGGAATGACGTTGGATTCCATCGGGGCCAGCAGCACCGGGCCGTCGGCTGCGGCTGTGGAGCCTTCCAGCACCTCGGCCACCTTGGCCGCCGCCGACACGTAGGCTATGCGCCAGGCTTCAAAATTCGGCGGCAGGGCATCCAAAGGGCGCAGAGCCGAGCCGGGCACGCGCACCACCGCGTCCCGGTTCGGCAGCCAGACGCGGCATACCGTCTGCCCCCACAGGGTTTCTTCCTCAATGACCTTGCAGGGGGCGTGGTGGAGGGTGCTGTATCGCCAATTGCGGCTCATTCCGGGGGGCATATGGGGAACAAAAAACCAAGTCTGTTCGGAGTGATAGCGGTTCGTGACCAGTGCTGCTCCATAGTTTGGACAAATGCCGGGCGAACCAGTTTGGCGCGTTGCGCCAACCAATCCCCCTGGTCAAAACGGAGATAGAGCCCCTCCGCAGGCTGGTTGCCGAATTGGGACGTGGACATAATCCCTTGAATCTCCGTATGGGTGAAATGCCCACGCGCAAGAACGGGAACTGAAGCGATGCGCATTGCCCGGAAGAGAGCATCCCGGCGTTCCGTGGAAAAAAAACGACCGCATCCTTTGTCGTACACATCGAAACCCAGGAACCAGTCCGGCAAACGCTCATAAACTACCGAGTGCCGCGCATAGCACCATTCTCCGAACAGAATGAGACGGTCATCGAGATGCTCAAACAGCGTGTCGGCCCGTTGATTCAGCCAGTCGCCGAGTTTTTTCCATTGTCCCGAGCCGGGCAGATGCAGGCGTGTCCCCCGGTTCTGAAGCAGCAGATTGCCGTCCGAAGCGAAGGAGATGCCGAGATTGGCGCCATCAATCTTCTCCTCAACGACAAGATCATGTCGCAAAAATTCGTCGCGTTCGGATTCCGACAGAACCTTGTCCGCCCGTATATCAACGCCGGTCGGTATGACCAGATGCGGCGTGGAGGGAAACTTGAAGAACTCGTCACTCATGCCCGAACTTCTCCCGATACTTGTTCCTGACATAATCCGGGCAAAGAAAATGTGCAGTCACGCCTGATTGCCGCAACGCCTCTCGCCATCCCCACCACTTGCTGTCCGTCGCTTGCAGAATCGGCGGCTTTTCCGGATGCGCGTTGGCTACGGCAACAAACTTGCGGTCCGATATATCGAAATCCGCCAATCCGTCATGATCAGGAAATTCAACGAATGAATCGTCGGAACGGGTGATGGTCACCCGGTCGGAATCGGGCAAACTCCAGCGGTGATCATGTACCCATTTCAGAAAACTGTCGCCCACTCCCGGTTGCCCGCTCATGGAAAGCTGATGTCGGTATTCATCGAAGATTTCTTCGCCATCATCCAGGACAAGCGTGCCGCGCCCGCTGGTAATATGCTCGACGGCCTCAATGCACGCCTGAACACAACCAATCAATTCTTTGGGAATGTCGCCGGGGGTGCTCGCAAGATTGGCTGTTTTCGGCACATTAGTGTCCACGAGGCATTTTTTGGGCAACTTCATGTGGATACCCCAGAATTTTCCGCTGCCAGCCGCATCCGTTTCTTCATGGCCGCTTTGGCTTGTTCGGTAATGTCGCCCATTTCATCCCCAAAAAAATCCTTCGGCCAGTTTTGGATGTTGCCGAACATATCAATTTGCAATGGTTCCAGAGTTGCGGGAGTTTTGGCAATGTCGGCGAAATATGCCGACACCTTTTCCTGCGGAACCGCGTCTTCGGCGATACGCCTCTGCAAACGGCGCAGAAAATGCTCGGAATGGGTTTCAATGATAAGTTGAATGTTTCTATCCTCTCCGTTTTCTCTGGAATTGATCACATCAATCATCACATCGGCCAATGCCGACTGCGCGCTCGGATGCAAATGAATCTCGGGTTGTTCCATAAGAATGATCGAGCCTGCTGGAGCATAGAAACATTGCACCAAAACCGGCAATACTTGGGAGATGCCGAAGCCGACATCCGGGAGGTCTACCCAATCCCGCGATCCTTTGGTGCATACCTTGACTTCGTATTCCTGTCTTTGTTCAGATATGGGGGTGACTTTGAATTTTTCGATCAAATTCATTTCTTTCAACTTCGCGGCTATAACTTCACCAAATGGTTTGATTATCTTTCTATAGCCAAGACCGATTTTCCTGTCTCGGGCCGCAAGGATGGCTGCCACGGTATTTTCTCCAGCATAACCTACACTTTCATACTCAATACCTGTCCATGAATACAGACGCTCCGCCTTGGTACGCAGCGGACCAAGATAATGGATCGATCCAAACAGCTTCTCGTGACTCAAATTGAAGGATTGTGCAAAATCAGCATTTTGGTAGTAGGCAACCACTTCATCGGGAAAACCATAAAAACGAACAGGAGCTCCAAGAGACCAAGCTCGTCCTTGCTTACGCTTCAATTGATAATCGGTTGCATCAACCTTATAGTCGGATTTTGTACCTGGTTTTCTTGTCATTGACAGTGAAAGTGATGAACTTTCATTGTCAAGAAGCTCATATTGTAGCGTGTCAAGAACCAGTTTGTGTTGTTCTTTATCGCCCAGTCCTACTTCAGCCCGAAATGCCAAATCGCTTCCAGTGTATAACTGCCCTGAAAGCGGATCTTTGAATTTCAGTGTTTCCTGGAGTGACCATTGATACTCGAAAGAGATTTTTTTTCTCGGATCACGGTGAAACACCATTTCCTCATACGAACCAAGCTGCACAGCCGAGTTTTTCCCTCCTGGATAAAAGACCGCTTTCCGGTCAGGTGACTCGACGGTCTGCTTCAGCATCATCAGAAACTGGCCTATGCTGGATTTGCCGGAACTGTTGGCCCCAAAGAACAGGGTAATGGGCGCCATGCGAATGTCGCCGGTATCCTTCCAGCCCTTGAAGTTGTGTATCCGTAAATGTTTGAACATCTCACTCCCCTCCCATCCTCGTCACCGCCTGGTCGTACCACATGAGCAGCTTGGGATCCTCCTCCAGCACCGCGCTCGGGATTTTCTCGGCAACGGCGACAATCACGGCGTAGTCCCGGTCCTGCCAGGCTTTTTTGAATCCGGCGCGGACGGCCTCCAGGCGGAAGACCTTGAGCTTCTTTTTGCTCGCCTTGTACTCCTCGAATTCCCTGAGCAGCGCCTTCTCGCGCAGTTTCTCCAAATCGCCCGCCCGGTTGGGGTCGGGGACGTACCAGCGGTCGGCCGCCTTGCGGCGGAGTTCCGAGTTTTGAGTTGAGAGTTGCGAGTTCAACTCGCCACCCGCAACTCGTAACTCGTCAACTATCATCTCCCGCAAGGATGAGCTTTTCATCATCCACGAAACAATCTGGGCGGGGATGGCGTCTTTGCCGTCGAAGCACAGGAAATTTTGCTCCAGGAGGGTGGAGAGTTCCAGCATCTTTTCGTGTTTGCTGTAGCCGCCCAGTTCCTTGATGAATTGCGGGTGGAGTTCCTGAAAGGTCTGGGGCTTGTCGCGCAGGGCGTTGCGGAGCCAGTCGATGGCCGAGGCCTCGTCCTGCACGAAGAGGGAAGCCTGCGCGGGCTCGCCTGCGGTCAGGCGCTTCTTGTCGTACTCCGCCGCCTGCTCGGGCAGAAAGAACATGCCGTCGCGCTCGGCGAAGCGCTGATGCAGGCCCAGCTGGAACTCCTGGCTGGACAGCGGCACCAGGCGGCCCTTGCGCACGTAGAAGGCCACCAGCTGGTCAAAAAGGATGCGCGGGTCGCGTTCGGGAATGCGCGCCGGGCGGCCGCCTTGCATTTTGACCACAGGAAGATAGGAAAGATGCGTGCGCACGAAATCCCACACGCCCGCCTCGCTCTCCGCCTCTAGGGCGAAGCGCTCCTCAAAGCCGCCGTTGGGCTTGTAGGCGGAAATGACCAAATCCTGCTTCACGGCGGTGGGCGTGGTATATGCTTTGAAACTGCCCTGTTGCTTGTCCAAGGCGGCCACGTTGGCCACGACAAAGCCCGCCTCGGCCAGCGCACTTTGGATGCTGTTCCATACCGAAGCGCTGGTGTTGGAAAACTCCACGGTCATCCAGCGGCCCGGTTTGAGCACCCGGAAGGCTTTGCGGAAACACGAGACCATCAGTGCTCGGTAGTCGCTCAAGTCCTTGCCCTGCACATCATTGACAATAGCTTCTGTTTTGTTGTTCGTCCAGACTTTGAGCCAAGATTCCCATAATGAGTCTAATTCAGAGTAATTGATATTTGATCCAAACGGAGGATCAAGAAATATATAATCTATAAAATTGTCTTGTGGAATACTATCATTAGTAGAATAAGTGCCTAACAAGAAACTGTTATCGTATGCTCCACATAATTTAATAAATGTGTTAAGCTGTTTTATTTTATGACTATAAACATCTATCATATTTCCTTCTGTCGGCAATGAAGGAACATACAGCGTCCCAGATAATGGCCTATCTCCACCTCGTGGATTAAATCTTCGCATTTTTGTTGCATGCCATGCTGTATTCAAAAAACCAAACTTAAAAATTCTCTTAAATATACTATTAGCTTTTGCATAGCACGTCGCCATAATCCACAAATTCCGCATCGTATAAAAATGATGCACATGGGTGATGCCGTGAGAACCTTTTGGCTGCCTAGTGTTGAAGCCATCGGGTAGGGCAGTAGTGGGAAACCAATATGGAATCTCCATACCCTCAATCTTGTCGATCAAAGCTAGGTCGTCGGCGTCCGGCGTCTTTTCGTATCGTTTCTTGCCCACCGAATAGTTGATGATCACAGGGACCTGTTTGGCCTGCTTCACCGTTTCGTTCAGGGCGCGGTCAAAACGGGTCGTCCATGTCCGTTCCAAACGCTGTTTGGTGAGCAACGCGCCACAGTGAGTGCAGGGAAATTCTTTCAAAACCGAGCCATCGCTTTTTTTCACCGCCGAATTCCAGAACACCACTTCGCCCGCGCAGTCCGGGCACACGAACACGTCCGACCACACGGTGTAGTTGATTTTGCCCGTTCCCCCGTTGGTGTGGCGCGTCTCGTACATCCAGCCGCATTCCCGTTCCACCTCGGCGAGGATGCGCCGGGCCTCGCGCTCGAAGGCGGCCACATCCACCGGGGTGTTGTAGTTGTAGGCGATGAAGGTCGCGGCGGGCGAGAGGTCGTTCAGCACCGCGCGTCGAGCGCCCAGTCGGGAAAAGGCCCGCCACGCGGGCTTGCCGTTGTCGTCGGTTTCCTCGCGCAGGATGGTTCCGTCGGCCTCCACGCGATAGCCCAGGGCTTCCACGGCCCGCCGGTCTCCGCACAACTGCGCGGCCACGCCGGTCATGCCCGTGCCGCAGAAGCCGTCGAACACGATGTCGCCCGGCTCGGTGTAGTGCAGGATGTAGCGCATGATGGCCTTGTGCGGCACCTTGGTGTGGTAGGAATGGGCGTTGTAGATGGGGTCGTTCTTGCCTTCGGAAACGTCGGCGGCGAAGGGCTCGCGGTGATAGTGCGCGGTGCGCGGTGCGGAGTGCGATGGGGTGCGTGAAGTTGCCGACTCGCCTTCCCCCGCACTCCGCACTCCGCACTCCGCACTTTTCTCCTCCTCCCAGAGGCGGAGAAAATCGGCAATCCACGGGTTCGGGCAGGCGCAGTAGTAGGGCGGGTCGGAAAGGGCAAGGATGTCCTCGTCGCTGCCGATGGGGAAGCCTTCGATCTTGCGGAAGTCCGGGTCTTGCAGCTTTTGGCGCAGCAGTTCGGTGAAATGGGCGCGGCGGGCGGCGTCGTTTGGAAAGGTCTGGCCCAGGCAGGTGACGGGTTGCGAGTCGCGGGTCGCGAATCTTTCCGACTCGAACAGGGCCGCTTGGCGTCTGGGGGTATCGCTCATGAATGACCTCGATTTGTTGTGTTGTTTGACTCGTGACTCGCAACTTTCAATGCGACAGCCCGGTCTTGCCAGCAATTTTTTCGGCCAGTTGTTTGAAATCTCTTTTGGCATCCCGAACCGCATTGGCATGACTGCCGATAGCGCCGTCAGCCGGGGTCAAATTGAAAATCGGTTTGCGGCCTTCCTGGGCCATCGGCACAA
This sequence comes from uncultured Desulfobulbus sp., assembly GCA_946539945.1. Lineage (GTDB taxonomy): Bacteria > Desulfobacterota > Desulfobulbia > Desulfobulbales > Desulfobulbaceae > Desulfobulbus. The sequence continues at coordinate 7,705 of CAMNHX010000006.1, forward strand.
GGCTGCGATAGTGGCGGATGGTGGCCAGACAATACGGATCGTTTTCCGGCATCATGCCCGCTATGGCCTGTTCTTCCAAAACAGTTTCCCTGTACCTTGCCGGGATGCGGCGCACCCACTGGTCATAGGCCCGCACCGGACGCTCAAGACGCACACCGTACTGCTGACACAGATAGCCGATGGCCTGCATTCTGCCTTCCGGCAGTTCGAATTCGGGCCGTTCCCCTGATTCCCTGTTGTCGCGCCAGTTATCCAACCGTCTTTGCCACAGTTTTCTCCAGGAACGCAGGGTCGGGCCGAGGTTGCTCAAGCCCTGCAAGGAAAACAGGTCAGCGCCGAGGGGAATGGCCACATAATCGGTCGCCAGAAGAACGGAACGGTTGATGGCTCCCAGATTGGGACCTATATCCACCAACACGATGTCCGCCACCACTTGCTGCCCGGCCATTTGCATGACCTGCCAAAAGGCGCTCAAAATACGCATGGGACGATAGAGTTGTTTGTCGTCCATACTTTTGGGCCATTCGGCGGCAAGCGTGTCTTCATAGGCGGAAAGGGCGACGTCGCCCGGAAGCAGATACAGATGCGGTGAAATCTTTTGCAGTATTGGCGGGGCAATATCGTTGACTTCGGCCAGTGGTTTCACACACTGATAGATGGTCGCGCCCTGTTGCCCGCTGTTCCATACCCCTTCAATGGCGTCTTCCGTCAGAAAAGCCGCCGTCAGGTTGGCTTGCGGGTCCAAATCCACAGCCACGACCCGCTTGTCAAGCAGGGAAAACATCCAGGCGAGATGATAGATCAGCGAAGTCTTGCCCACCCCGCCCTTGTTGTTAAAAAACGTCAGAACCGGAATGCTCATGCTTTCCCTCTCAAGGTGCAGACCACCGCTGTTGGGGTTGGCTCGAATTCCGGAGGCGGATTGCCGTTTCTCTCCATTTCACGTTGGGCCACGGCAATGCCCCGCCCGAAGGCCTGGACAAAACCCAAGGTTTTCAACACGGCGGCAATGTTGGGATTGCGATAGTCGGTCACACCCGGCCTGCCGAAATTTTCCGGAGTGACATTGCCGTACAATCCGCCGGGACTGTGGATTTCGATGCGATCGTTGAACCAGTACACCCGAACCGGCGCATTGGTGCTTTCATAGGTTCGGTGCAACACGGCATTGTAAAGGATTTGTTGCAGGGCGGCCTGGGGATAGGGCGCGGTCATCCGGTGCGTCGCCTGCGAGGTGATATCCACAGCCACGCGGTTGTGCGCCTTGAGCTTTTCCTCGGCTCGACGCAGAAGGTCGCCGAGGCCGCCGCCTGTTGTCTCGGCGTCAATGACCGGATCGGCCAACTCCGCGCCGTCGATTCGCAAGAATTGCAGACACGCGCCGGGCAGAAAATCCTGGGGGCTTTTACCCAAGGTCAGCAGCCCCGTCACCGTGGGCGTGGGTTCTTCCGGAGAGACAATCATCCGGCATGAGGCCAGACGCTCGGCATAACTGCGGTTATTCTCCGCCAAAACGTCTTCGGCGAAAGCCTGGGGCAGGTATTCGGCTTCAAAGAGCACACGGGAGAAATCTTCGACGGTCGCTGTCGGCACCGGATACAGATCGAACGGCAAATTTTTGTAGCGGCGCTTTTCATTCAGGATGCGTTCTTCCTGCTCGTTCGCCAAGGCCCGTCGTGAACCGGTGCGAATCCAGATGCGGCCATCGTATTTGACCGGCGGCATATCGGAAGGCTGTACCGTGACTACCGCCATCGCCGCCCCCTTCAACGTGCGTTTTTCCACGGTCATCACGGGCAGGGGCAGAATCTTGCCGTCGCTTCGCATGTCGGCAAGATCAAGCAGCAACTGATCCGTCACCGGCAAGCCGGACGGTTCGCCGCTGTCTTGCGCGCCGATGAACAGCACGCCGGGCGCTTTGCGGTTCGGCAAATCGTTGGCAAAGGCGCAAACAGCCTGCCGGGCCTTGTTCGGCACATCCCCCTTGAACGATTCCTTGCGCTCCACACAGTCCGATTCCAGGTCATCGAGCAAGGCAACCAGTTCGGCGTCAGTATAGCTTTTCATCGTCATCACTCCGCTACAATTCGCACCTTGTCCAGGTTCTGTCCCTTGGCGAGCCCATCGATGTAGTCCTCAAAGCGCTTCTTCAGTTCCGACGGGGCGGCCGGGCCGTCGGCGAGGCGCAGCGCCTGCCGCAAGTCCGCCTCCTTCAGGACAACCCGCACCAAGCCGGAAAAGACCTCTTGCAGGGCATGGATAAAGTCGTTGTCCACCTGTTCCGGCAATTCTCCGGCCTGCATGAAGGCGGTCAGACGCGCCCGGTCGTCGGCGGACAGGAGCTTCATCTTGTCCTGGGTTATCGGGTCGGCCAGGTTGTCCAGCAGGCTTTTCGTCCAGGCGAGCGGCAGACGCTCCAGTTCAGCATCCAGGGCCTGAAGTTGCGCCTGGGCCGGCGGGACGTTGAGTTCCCCCGCAGGCAGGAATCCGCAATGCGGGCAGATGGGCGAGTTTTCCAATTCCTGCTCGGTCAGGGCGAAGCAGCTTCTCAGCCCGACCAGACGGTTCTGAAAATCGACAAGCTGCTGCCGGGGCATCAGCTCTATTCCGGCCAGCTTGACCAGCACGGCCAGGCGCGGGTCGCTTTGCAGGGCGAGCTTGCGTTTGTCGTCGGCAAGGCCCAGCCGGGCGCGGGCATGAAGGGCGCTGTATTGGTTGATGTAGTCGCGCTTGAGTTGTTTCAACCGCCTTCCCGTATCGGCCGACAGACGATCAAGTTCCGGCCGTTCCTTGTCGAGTTCCAGGCGAAGGGCGTCCAGAATCTCCCGGCGTGCAGTTTTGACCTGCGCTGCCCAGGCGTCCTCCATCTCGCCGCTCGAAACCCCGCATCCCTGCTCTGCCGTGGTGAGCCAAGCGACCGCCGGGCTGTGGGTCATGATGAATTCGCGAAGGTCGTCCGCCTTGTCCAACAAGTCCAGAGCCGCTTTGTGGGTTTGAATGTCGGCGGCGCTGTGCCGGAAATTTTTCATCCTGCCGGGCGAGTTGAACGCCTGGAGCGATTCGAAAAACGCCTGCGCGGCGGCGAGCGCGTGGTGCGGAGTGCGTGGCGCGTCGTCTTGATCCCGCACTTCGCACTCCGCACTTCGCACTATATCTTCCCCCCAGAAGGAAAGGCCGTCCCGCACAATCTGCGCGGTTGTGACGATGCGCTTGACGACCCGGCCCACTTCCTGTTGCAGGCTTCGCACCGGCTCGTCCTTGCCCTGGGCGACAAGTTGCGCGTTGCCCGGCGGCAGGCCGAGCAGTTCAAACAACGCCTGGAGCGCGGGCAGGTTCCAGTCTTTGGGCTGCTCCAGATGGTTGAAGCGGGTCAATACGTCCATGCCGGTCGCGGCAAGCTGCTGAAGACCGGTGGCGTCGAATTTTTGGCCCGGAACCGCAAGCACGATGTCCCCGGAATACACCAGGGCCGCAGCCAACACGACCACCCATTCCGGCTCCAGCCTGGCTCCGTCGGGATCAAGGTATTCCAGCCCGTGATCGTCCCGCAGCAATTCGCTCCGGTTGAGCACCTGCCCCTCTCCCTTGGCCCGCATCCGCTCAAGCAGCAGGCGGGCGTACCTGGAACGGGACGGGGCGATTTTTTCGCCGTCCAGCAGTTCCAGGGCGTCCAGCACGGCGACGGCCTGTTTGCTCCGCTTCTGCCCGGCAATGCCCCGCAAGGCTTCCAAGGCGGCCTGGGTGCGGTTCTTTCCGGTGATCAGGTTAGAGAAGGTCGGATAGTTTGGAGCCTGGTTCGCGAAATGCGGGGCCAAGCAAATGCTGGCGATGGCGTTGACCAAGTCGCGAAAGTTGATGGTTTCGTTACGCTCCAAACCGGCCAGATCGCGGATCGAAACTTTGCTCCCGGCAGCCCAGTCGGTCAGATTTTTCGCCCGTCCCTGGTAGGTGACTTCGAAGGCGTCATGCATGTGCTGTTGCAGCCACTGCATCAACTGCTTAAGGAACTCTGCCGCCTTGGCCGTGTAAATAGCCTTATTTTCGCCCGATGATGTTCCGGCCAGTTCAAGGGCGGCGGCATACTTCCGCAGCGCTGCATTGAAGGCTTCGTCCGCGCCCTTGAGGCGAAAGAACAGTTCGTCCTCCAGCTTTGCGTCCTTGAAATGCGGCGGGTCGGCGGGCTGGATGAAGTAGATGTAGAAGTCCCGTTGGGGAACGGCTGTCGAGCGTTCATTGGGAGCGCCGAAAAAGAGGTAGCCCGTGCGGGCGGCTTTGCGCTCGTGCCAATTCACTTCGTGTTCCCAAATTTTGTAGCCGGATACGTAGGTGGCGTCCTGGCACTCCATGACCCGTTTGAGCGCTTCGTAATAGTACCGATCAAGCTGGTTCGGCCCGAGGCTTTCGGCCCGTTTGTCGATCAGCGCGTCAAAGTCGTCGGTCTTCTTCAGGTCGAGGTAATACTGTTGGTTGTCCCTGTTGAAAGAAATGAACTGACCGCTGACCGTTTTGTGAATTTCGCGCAGAACCGTGTCCACGAGGGTTTGCAAATCCTTGTCCGGCTCGTCGCCGCCCATCTGGGCCAGCAACGGATCAAAGAGACAGAGGCGGTCGCGCAGTTCCTCGGCGGTCGCGCCCATAGGGCTGTAGATGTCGCCGGTGGTGAGGCGGTGCAGGGACAGGGCGTGGATCAGGCGCAGGGCCATCGGCTTGTACTGCTTGCGGGTGATGGCGTTTACGATGCGGGATTCCAGGACAAGGCTGCACTCGATAACTTCCTTGATTTCGGGCACGGCGCGAAACGAAGGGTTTTCCTTGAGGGTTTTCCAGTAGCTGTCGAAGGCGATCAGTCCGGGTTCGTCCTGGGGCACGTCCCGGTCGAGCATGGCCTTCATGGCGTTGGAAAGAGTTTTGAGCGCCTCGCGTTTTTCCACCACGGTCACGCGCTCGAAAGTGTCGATGTAGTCCGGATGCACGGGAAAGAGCCGGACGAACTCGTCCATGCGCACGCCCAGGTTGCCGTAGAATTTGGCGAATGGCGTCAGGTAATCGCGGATTTGGGCCTGCTGCCCGGCATTCTTTTTCAGCAGTCGCTCCGCCACCACGAATTTAACGTCATTGCGGGCGATGGATATTTGCTCGAAACGATCCTTGACCCGGCGAATGCTGTCGGCGACGTGGACGAAACGTTGACTGTCGAAAATGGCTTCCTGCACGCCCGCCATGAAGCGGAAGCGCAGATCCTTGCAGACCTCGCCGATC
>CAMNHX010000007.1 GCA_946539945.1 uncultured Desulfobulbus sp.
AGCCAGTCGCAGCATGGTTTTCAAAAAGTTCCTGTTGCCGATGCCGTACAGCCAGGCTGTGCGCAAAATGGCGTAATTGCCCGCTTCCGCCTGCACTGCCTCTTCACCTGCCAGCTTGCTTTTGCCGTACATGGATACAGGGTGCGGCCTGTCGCTCTCCAGATAGGGCTGGGGAAAGGGCCGTTCACCGTCAAAGACATAGTCTGTGGAAACGTGGATGAGCCTGATGCCGTATTTGCGGCAGCTCTTGGCCAAGAGTTCCGGCCCTCTGGCATTGACAGCCATGCAGGCTTCCACCTGGGTTTCACAGGCATCCACAGCGGTAAAGGCCGCGCAGTTGATGAGTACCTTGGGGCGCTCCCTTGCGCACAGCGCTTCCACCTGATCCGCCTTGGTGATGTCCAGATCCGCAAGATCACCAGCCCAGATCTCGTGCTTTCCGCCCAAGATGTCCAGACTGTCACGGCCAAGCTGGCCATGAGAACCTACAATCGCAATTTTCATGTTTTCCTCCTCACAACGGCAAGCCGGACTCTTCATCCAGAAGGCTCATCAGATATTGGCCATACTGGTTTTTCAGCATGGGCGCGGCCAGACGTTCCACCTGCGCCGCATCAATGTAGCCCTGCCGGTAGGCGATCTCCTCGATGCAGGCCACTTGCAGACCCTGCCGTTCCTGGAGCGCCTCAATGTAGCTGGAAGCGTGCTGCAAGGACTCGTGCGTCCCGGTATCCATCCAGCAAAAACCCCGCCCCAGCAGTTCCACGGACAGCCTGCCCTGCTTCAGGTAGTGCAGGTTGACATCGGTAATTTCCAGCTCACCCCGCGCAGAAGGCCGGATGGACCGCGCTACCTCCACCACCTCGTTGTCGTAAAAGTACAGACCTGGCACGGCGTAGCGGGACTTGGGCTTTTTCGGCTTTTCCTCAATGCCGATAACCTTGTTGTCAGCGTCAAACTCGACCACGCCGTATCGTTCCGGGTCCTTCACCAGATAGCCGAACACGATACCGCCCTCGGTCAGGCGGCTGCAGCGCTGCACCACCTGCGCAAAGCCGCGACCAAAGAAGATGTTGTCGCCCAGAACCAGACAGACCGGACCTTGACCGATAAAGTCCGCGCCCAAAAGAAAGGCCTGCGCCAGTCCCTCTGGCCGAGGCTGCTCCACGTAGCTGAAATGCAGACCCAACTGGGACCCGTCGCCGAACAGTTCGCGAAAACGGGGCAGGTCCTGCGGGGTGGAAATAAAAAGAATATCGCGGATTCCAGCCAGCATCAAAACAGAGAGGGGATAGTAGATGAGCGGCTTGTCGTAAACCGGCAAAAGCTGCTTGGAAACTACCTTGGTGAGCGGATACAGTCGGGTTCCTGACCCACCTGCCAGAATAATGCCTTTCATGTCTGCTCTTGTGAGGCACAATGGTTGCAAAGGACACAGAACTTGCCAGCACGCGCAGTCCTGTGCTATTTTGAAAACGCTGTCTTCGGCGGATATACAGGATACATTCGCATCCTGCACCCCCTTTCCGCCTCTTCAAGTCTGTTGGTGGAAGCCCTTCTGTTCTGCGTTTTGCCTGATCCCACTGGTCCAAGGAAATCATCATGGCCGTTCAACCCATCATTCTGGCCGGAGGAGCTGGCACAAGGCTTTGGCCGCTTTCCCGTGAACTCCATCCCAAGCAGGTACTCCGACTGTTGGACGGTCGTTCCCTGCTGCACATCACCATGCAGCGGGCCGCCAGCATTCCAGAGGCCAGAGCGCCACTTCTGGTGGTGCTTGAACAGCAGCGCAGACTGATTCAGCAGGAGCTGCTGGATCAGGGGCTGGCCTACAGTGCCCTTTTGCTGGAGCCTGCGGCACGGGAAACCGGCGCGGCTGTGGCAGGGGCAGTGGCCTTCTGCCAGACGTACCGGGACGCAAACGATATTTTGCTCTTTCTCCCTGCCGACCACCTCATCCGCAAGCAGAGCGCCCTGGTGGAGGCAGTGGCTACCGCAGCCAGGCGCGTGCAGGAAGGCTACCTCGTTACCTTTGGTCTGGTTCCTGACAGGCCGGAAACCGGGTTTGGCTACATTGCCGCTGATGCGGAAGGCAAGGTGGAGCGCTTTGTGGAAAAACCGGATCTGGAAACTGCCAGGGCCTATGTCCAAAGCGGCAGGTATCTCTGGAACAGCGGCATGTTTGCCTTCCGGGCTGACGTGTTTCTGGAGGAAATGCAGCGCCATGCCCCGGAAATGCTGACTGCCATGCAGGATGCGGTTCGTGAGGGGGTGCGGGAAAGCGAAAACGTGTTCATCTTTGATCGGGCTGCCATGGAACGCTCTCCTGCCCTGTCCCTTGATCATGCCTTGATGGAAAAGACCGGTCGGGCGGCAGTGGTGCGCTGCGATCTGGGCTGGAACGACATCGGTTCCTGGCAGACACTCTGGGAGGTACTCCCCAAGGATGACAGCGGCAACTCGGTGACTGGTGACGCACTGCTCTCTGGGGTAAGCAACTCGCTTATTCGGGCAGAACACGGTCTTTTGGCAGCCATTGGGCTGGACAGGATGCTGGTGGTGCAGAGTGCGGACGCGGTTCTGGTTGCACCGCTGGACCAGGCGCAGGAAGTCAAAAAGACCGTGGCCCTGCTGAAAGCCTTGAACCGGCGCGAGTACAGTTGTCACCGGCAAATCTTCCATCCTTGGGGCAGCGCCACGCTTTTGGCTGAACTGCCTGCCTGCCGGATCCGGCTGCTTGCCGTTAATCCCGGGGCTGAACTACCCTTGCACCGGCATGAGGGCTGTCGTGAGCACTGGCTGGTTGTTTCTGGAGTGGCCTTTGTGCAAAACGGCGACAAAAGCCAGACGGTGCAGGCCAACGAATCGGTCTGCATTCTTGAGGGAACCCCACACACCCTGAATAACCGGGCGGAAACAGTGTTGAACCTGGTTGCGGTCCAGATGGGTGATTATGCGGAGGCGGATGAGGACAGGGGGGATTACCCAACATGAATCGCCAGTGAATCTGCAGACGCAGCGCACAGAACGGAACAAACAGGAAAAGACCGCCAGCAACAGAACTGGCGGTCTTGTGGTTTTGAGAGGAATACTGCGCGTTTCAGGCTTGGGCCAGAGCAGCGTGTTGAAAACGGTCAAAAGCCTGAAAGGCGTCCACATAGGCGTCCAGCAGTTTCTGGTCAGCTTCGGATACGTAGAAAAATTCTATGCCGTAGCGGTAGCGCGGGTGGATAAAGGCTGAATACACGATCTTCCCCATGATGTTGACCAGGGAATTTTTCAGTTCCAGCGTGAGCATCACCTGCTGCCCCTTGTCCAGCTTGAGATGGGTTTCCATCAGGATCCCTCCCTTACTGACGTTCAGGGTTCTGGCCATAGTGTACTCGCCGTGCCGCCCTTTGCTGTCCACCACGACAAAGTCCAGGAGGTTCAGGGACTGGGGCCGACCGTTTTTTCTGCGTTCGCTGTTGTTCATGAGATAATCCATTTCGGTTGAGGCAAGAGGCTTTCTGAAGCAGTCAACTCGTGCTATAGTTAGCTGCTTTGCGAGGCAAGGGCAATCTTTTTTTCAGGCCGCAGGCTGTCCCTGCCCACAGGTTGGCGCACAAGGCGCATTCTGGCCCAAAGCGACGCAGGGAGCAATCTGGCTTCCGTTTTTTGGGGACTCACAAGGAGAGACGATGAACAGGGAAGAAATTCTGGAGAGCATCAAAAAGCAGCACATCAACTTTTTCCGGCTCCAGTTTGTGGACATTTTCGGCTTCATGAAAAATATAGCCATGCCCATCAGTCAGATTGAAAAGGCACTGGCAGGCAAGATCATGTTTGACGGGTCGTCCATTGAAGGCTTTGTCCGCATCAACGAATCGGACATGTATCTGAAGCCGGATTTCAACACCTTCACCGTCATGCCCTGGCGTGACAAGTTCGGTAGCGGCTCGGCCCGCATCATCTGCGACGTACACAACGCCGACGAAACGCCCTTTGTCGGTTGCCCGCGCCAGAACCTCAAGCGCGTGCTGGCCGAGGCCAGAGAGCAGGGTTTTACCATGAACGTGGGCACAGAGTGCGAGTTTTTCCTCTTCAAGCGCGACGAAAGAGGGCGGCCCACCAGAATCACCGATGACGTGGCCGGCTACTTTGACACGGATCCTGCGGACTCCGGCATTGACTGCCGCCGCAAGATCATCCAGACCCTGGAGACCATGGGCTTTGAGATTGAGGCTTCGCATCACGAGGTTGCCATGGGTCAGCACGAGATCAACTTCAAGTACGCTGATGCCCTGACTGCAGCGGACAATACCGTAACCTTCAAGTGGGTGGTGCGCACCATTGCCGCAGAGTTTGGTCTGCACGCCACCTTCATGCCCAAACCGGTCTTTGGCGCCTGCGGGTCCGGGATGCACACCAACCAGTCGCTCTTTACCCTGGACGGTCAAAACGCCTTTTATGACGAGTCCAAAGACCTGCAACTCAGCGACACTGCACGCCAGTACATTGCAGGTCTGTGCAAACACGCCCGCGGTTTCTGCGCAGTCACCAATCCCTTGGTCAACTCCTACAAGCGGCTGGTGGCAGGCTACGAAGCGCCAGTGTATATTTCCTGGTCAGCCTCCAACCGTTCCGCCCTGGTGCGCATTCCAGCCTCACGGGGCACAAAGGGTTTAAGTACCAGAACCGAGGTGCGCAACCCTGATCCGACCTGCAATCCCTATCTGGCCTTTGCCGCCATGCTTTCCGCTGGTCTGGACGGCATCAAATCCGGTCTGGAAGCACCGCCCCAGACCACGGAAGACCTCTACGAGATGAGCGAGCCGGAGCGGCAGGCCGCAGGCATTGAATGTCTGCCCGGCAACCTGCACGAGGCCCTGGAGTGCATGAAGGCTGATCCGGTCATACGTGATGCCTTGGGACCGCACATCTTCGGCAAGTATGTGGAAGGCAAGGAGCGCGAGTGGGACTCCTACCGGCTGGCTGTGACTGACTGGGAAATCAACAACTACCTCAGCAAGTTCTGAAACGGCAAGCAGCGCATATTTCATGAATATCTGAACACGGAATTCTGCCATGCACATATTGAACAAGTACCGGCAAGACGAGGCGCAGCGCCTGGAACAGGGTGTTCCAGCCCTGCCTCTGGATGCGGATCAGGTCTCAAACCTGGTTGAGTTTCTGACCAAGGATCGGGAAGCCCGACTTCCTGAAAGCGCGGAACTGGCGCAGCTTCTGGATGCCCGCGTGGAACCGGGCGTGTCAGCGGCAGCCCAGGTCAAGGCAAACTGGCTGGAAAAGGTAGCCTCGGGAAAAACCGTTACGCAAGCGGTCTCGCCAGAAGCAGCTGTTGCCATGTTGGGGCGTATGGGGGGCGGCTACAACGTGGCCGCGCTCCTGCGCCTTCTGGAACTGGAAGCCTGTTCTGGGCTGGCGGCGGACGCGCTCAAGAGGGTCATCAAGGTGTATGAAGCCTTTGACCGGGTGCAGGAACTGGCAACAGGCGGCAATGCGCAGGCCCGTGCCGTGCTGGAGTCCTGGGCCAGGGCAGAGTGGTTCACCCTGTCGCCGGAACTGCCTGCCCGGCTGGAAATGCAGGTGTACAAGGTTGACGGCGAGATCAACACCGACGACTTCTCGCCCGGCAATCAGGCCCAGAGCCGGGCTGACATTCCGCTGCACGCCACCTTTTTCGGCTACAAGCGCTTTCCAGAGGGCGCGGTCCAACTGGCCAAACTGCGGCAGAGCGGTATCCGTGCCGCCTTTGCAGGTGACGTGGTGGGAACCGGGTCTTCCCGCAAATCCGCTGTCAACTCGCTGGCCTGGCATATTGGCGAAGACATTCCGGGCAGCCCGAACAAGCGCCGGGGCGGACTGGTTCTGGGCGGCGTGATTGCGCCCATCTTCTACGCCACTGCCCGGGATGCTGGCGTCCTGCCGCTGGAGTGCGCGGTGGACCAGCTCAAGAGCGGCGACCGCATTGTGCTGGAATTGCCTGCCCTGATCCTGCGCAAGGCGGATGGCACAGAGATTCCGGTCAAAACGCCGCCAGCCACGCTTTTGGATGAGTACCGTGCTGGCGGTCGATTGAACCTGGTGATTGGCCGCAACCTGACCCGTGCTGCCTGCAAGGCGCTCGCTGTAGCGGAGCCGTCCTGCTTTGCCGAGGCACAAAACCCGCAACCCAAGCCTGGTCAGCAGTACACCCTGGCCCAGAAGATTCTGGGGCGGGCCTGCGGTCTTGAGGGTGTGGTTCCGGGGATGCTCTGTGAGCCAAAGATCACGACTGTGGGTTCCCAGGACACCACTGGTCCCATGACCGTGCAGGAACTGGAAGAACTGGCCTGCCTGCGCTTCAAGACGGATCTGTATATGCAGTCGTTCTGCCATACCGCAGGCTATCCCAAGAAAAGCGACTTTGGTCGCTGGCAAATGATGCACCAGGGGGCGGTGAGCCGGGGCGGTGTGGCGCTCCTGCCCGGTGATGGCGTCATCCATTCCTGGCTGAACAAGATGCTGGTTCCTGACACCGTGGGCACGGGCGGCGACTCGCACACCCGTTTTCCCTTGGGCATCTCCTTTCCGGCAGGATCAGGGTTGGTGGCCTTTGCAGCAGCCCTGGGCTTCATGCCCCTGGAAGTGCCGCCCTCGGTTCTGGTGCGTTTCAGGGGCAGCCGCCAGCCCGGCATTACGGTGCGCGACATGGTGAACGCCATCCCCTACTTTGCCGCGAAACAGGGCCTGCTCACCATTGCCAAAAAGGGCAAGAAGAACGTCTTTGCCGGAACCATTCTGGAGATTGAAGGCGTGGACGACCTGCTGGTGGAGGAAGCCTTTGAGTTGAGCGACGCTTCGGCTGAACGCAGCGCTGCAGCCTGTGCCCTGGCCCTGCCGCTGCAGGCGGTGCAGGAGAATGTGGCAGCCAATGTGGATTTGCTGAAGTCTCTGGTGGCAGAGGGTTATGAAGACGCAGAGGCGCTGAAGCTCCGCATTGCGCGGCTTGAGGACTGGTTGGCCCAGCCGGAACTGCTTGTCCGGGACGAGGGCGCGGAGTACGCAGCCACGCTGGACATTGATCTGGGAGAAATTACGGAACCGCTTCTGGCCTGTCCCAACGACCCGGACGACGTGCGTCCCCTCTCTAGCGTGGCAGGAACAGCGGTTGATGAGGTTTTTATCGGGTCCTGCATGACCCACCTCTCGCACCTGCGCCGGGTAGCGCGGCTTCTGAACGGTGCGCCCTACGCGCAAAGCCGTTTCTGGATTGCGCCTGCTACCCGCATGGATCGTCAGGCCATGCTGGACGAGGGGAATTTCGGGGTCTTTGCTCAAAGTGGCTGCCGCCTGGAAACACCGGGATGCAGCCTGTGCATGGGCAATCAGGCGCGAGTGCGGCCCGGAACTGTTGTCATGTCCACTTCAACCCGCAACTTTGACAACCGTTTGGGTGACAATACCCAGGTGTATCTGGCCTCCTCCGAGTTGACCGCCATTACCGGCATTCTGGGCAAGATCCCCACACCTGCCGAGTATATGCAGTGGATTAACGACAAGCTACGGGTGTGAACAGCTTCTTTCTCTTCCCGGCAAGGTTTGTGCAGTGTACAGGCTTGAACAGTGTATTTGAAATCTGAACAGATCTCTCCATTTTGGAGAGATCTGTTCAGGCGATTCCCGGAAAGAGCCGCTCAAGAACAGGCAGGCCACATACTTTGCCCGTGCCACAGGGACAGCGCGTTTTGCCTGTAACCGGGCCTTGGTCCAATGGCAAACGCAGTATGCGGCATGGAAAGCGGACAAGAGCCTGCCCAGGCCGTTGCAGGCGCTGTTGGACTGCCTGCGACGGCTTGCCCGCAAGCAAAAAGGTTCTCGTAACCGGCACAAAGCCAAGGAGAAATGCCATGCGACACCACACCTTCAAGGCGCTTGCCCTTATCGTGTTGGCAAGCACTGTGCCACTTTTCGCGGTCGATGTTCAAGCGTCCAATGAGGCCGACACGGTGCGGGAGACGCTGGAGGCGACTCCGGCAACAGAGAGTGCAGGGCTTGCCCTACGCCCTGACACTTCAGCGGAAGCAGCGCTGCGCAAGGTCCTGGACGCGCAGGTCCTGCTGTACACTAAAGGCGGCAGGTTTGGCTTCAGTGAAGCGGGGAGGCTGCCCGGTTCCGGCGGCGGAACCGAAACCGGAGCGGAACTTGTGGGACCTCTTTCGGCGGCAACAGAGACGGCGCACGGCGCACTGCTTGCCTCCAGTCACCACAGCACGGGCGAGGCACAGGCCATTGGCTTTGAACTGGGCAAAGACATCTGGTTGCGGGCCGACGTTGCTGCTACCCGCGACAGCTTCACCGTGTATGCCCGACACCGGCAAAGCGGGCGCGTGTATGCTTGGGATCAGGAAGGTATGGAACCCTGGGTGTGCGAAAACGACGCATGGCGAGGCAAGGACGGCATTTTGGCCGCACCCGCGCCGGTAAATTCAGGTCGGGTGGACTTGGAGTCCAGGGACTGCGGCGGCAAGCAGATTCGGCAGTGGACCCGACTCTCGGCTGTGCAGGGAAGCAGCATGGGTCACGACGAGACAGCCGAGAAAGTAGCACGCGACTGCTCCACCTATGAATTCGGGCTGTTTACCGATTGCCAGGTTTTCGGCGTAACTGAATTGGGCCTACTCCCCGGTTCCGGTAGAAGCGGCAAGGGAAGCGAACTGTTAGGGCCTCTGGAACAGGCCGATTATTCGGGACACCCCGGTGCGCTCTTGAGCGGTCGGTTCAGAGAGGGGCAGGTCTGCGGCATCGGACTCGGCATTTTCAGTGGCGTGTATCTGCGGGCCGACACCGCGCCGGATCAGATGAGCTTTATTGTGTACACCCGGCATGAACAGAGTGGTCGCGTCTATGCCCTTGTTGGGGATGAAGGGGATTTTCTCATCTGCGAAAACGACGACTGGATCGGCCAGAGCGGCATTCTGGCCACAACCTTTCCGGTAACAAGGGGGGCGGGTACTCTGGAGGGCAAGGACTGCGGCGGCAAACAGATTCGTCAATGGAGACGCCTCGCGTCCCGGCAAGACCCCTGAAAAGAGGATATTCGCTGCAAACGAGAACTCACGACACAACCGCCGCGATAGGATAAAAAAACGCCATGAACCAAGCATCCATGAACCAACCCCAAGAAAAACAAGACGCAAAGACCGTGGCCGAATCGACCGCAGGCATTGCTGCGGCAGTAGGTCGCCACATTCTGGGCAAGGAAAGCCAGATTCAACTGGCCCTCTGCTGCCTGCTGGCCAAGGGCCATCTCCTGATTGAAGACCTGCCCGGCATTGGCAAGACCACGCTGGCCAAGGTTCTGGCCCGCATTCTGGGACTGGAGTTCCGGCGCATCCAGTGTACGAGCGACATGCTGCCCGGCGATATTCTGGGCGTCTCCATCTTTGACCAGAAGACCCAGGTCTTCAACTTTCACCCTGGCCCGGTATTCACCCAGATCTTGCTGGCTGACGAGGTCAACCGCACCACCCCCAAGACACAAAGCGCCCTTTTGGAGGCCATGGAGGAGTACCAGGTCTCTCTGGATGGCGCAACGCATCCCCTGCCGCAACCCTTCTGGCTGGTGGCCACCCAGAATCCGCTGGAGCAGGCCGGAGCTTATCCCCTGCCAGAATCACAGCTGGATCGTTTCCTCTTCCGCATCAGTTTGGGGTATCCAGACCGCGAGGCAGAACGCCAGCTTCTGGCCAGAGGTGGGGTGGGCAACAGCGCGGCTCTGGAACAGATCGAGCCCCTGGCCACTGCCCAGGACGTGTTGCGGCTGCAAGAGGCGGCGCACGCAGTGCATCTGTCCCCAACCCTGATCGCCTATGTACAGGAACTCTTGGCCTTCAGCAGGGATTCGGGACGCTTTGCCGTGGGCCTTTCGCCCCGTGCCGGATTGGCCCTGCTGCGGGCGGCGCAGGCCTGGGCCTTGCTCTCTGGTCGCGACTTTGTCTTGCCAGAAGATGTGCAGGCGATTCTACCCTTTGTGGCCGGACACCGGCTCCGCTCTGGCGACACACTGACGGAAATGCCGCCAGAGGCCCTGCGCCAGGTCTTTTCCGGGGTCGCAGTGCCGTCGTGAGCGCCAAAGAAAAACCCTTGCCGGGTCTGTCCCAGAAGCTGCCCTTTTGCCCTCTGCCCCGAGGGGTGGGGATTCGTCCCACCTTTCACGGCTTTGTCTATCTGGGTCTGCTCTGCGCCCTGCTTTTGGGATCCATCAATCACAACAACAATCTGGGCTATCTGCTCACCTTTCTGTTGAGCGGTATCCTGCTGGCCTCCCTGCGCCAGACCTGGCTGAACGTGCAGCATCTCCAGCCCTTGTCCTGTCTGGCTGAACCGGTCTTTGCCGGAACAAGTGCCCGCTTTGCTTTGACCCTGGCTGCGCCGGATCAGGAACACGCCGGACTGGATCTGTCCCTGTCGCCAGACGCGCCAGCCAGACTGGATCTGCTGCCAGCAGGGCAAAGTCGGCGGGTGGAACTGAATCTGCCTGCACCCCGGCGCGGTTTGTTGCATTGCGGGCAGCTCACGATCACCAGCAGTTTTCCCTTTGGTCTCTTTGAATGCCGGAAGCGGCAGACGCTTGCCG
Organism: uncultured Desulfobulbus sp.; assembly: GCA_946539945.1. Lineage (GTDB taxonomy): Bacteria > Desulfobacterota > Desulfobulbia > Desulfobulbales > Desulfobulbaceae > Desulfobulbus. Next base: position 10,622 of record CAMNHX010000007.1, read on the forward strand.
CAAGCAGTCTGGTCTATCCAAAGCCCCTGACCACCCCCTTTGTCAGCAGTAAAAGAGGTGAAGAAGAGGAGAAAGGACCAGCTGCCCCCCTGGTTGCGGGCCACGATTTTTCGGGCATCAGCCCGTACCGGCCCGGCGACAGTCTGGCGCGTATCCATTGGAAAAGTCTGGCCCGAGGCTTGGGTCTGCACGTCACCGAGTTTGAGGAGGAGAACAGCAGCGGTGCGTTTTTTGCGCTGGACCAGATGCCGGGAAGCGATCTGGAGTACCGGCTTTCCTGTCTCTGCTATCTGGTTCTGGCCGCATCCAGTCGGGGTCTGCGCTACGGTCTGGACCTGGGACAGCTGAAACTTGGGCCGGACAGCGGGCCGCGTCACCAGCGCCGCTGTCTGGAAGCGCTGGCCCTGTACGGCAGCGGAGGAGGCAGCCATGACTGAACCCTGGAAACAGCCAGGCCAGAAAGGGGCGTTGCTGGCAGCCATTGTGCTGTCCAGCCTGCTGCGCCTGGTAAACATCTCCATTCCCACCCTGCTTCTCTGTCTGGGTATGTGGGGCTGGCACACCTTGAGCCTTTTCCGTCCTCTGCCTCAGCCCGGCCCCCGGCTTCTGACCGTAGCGGGCGTGTTCTGCTTTTTCGTGGCAGCCAGCACCAACGAAGGGGCAACAGTGGAAGCCTTTGTGTCGCTTCTGGTTCTGATGATCGCGCTCAAGCTCTTTGAGTTGCAAAGGCGGCACGATGCCATGATGACCGTGATCATGAACTACTTTGCCCTGGTCGGCGGTATGTTTTTCAGCGATTCTCTGCTGATCACGCTCTATATTGTCTTCTGTCTGATCTATAACACGACAGCCCTGGTCCTCGTGAGCCAGCCGGGCCTGGACCTGCGTCGCAGTTTCCACTTTGCAGGTCGCCTGACACTGCAGGCCCTGCCCTTCATGGTGATTCTCTTTCTGGTCTTTCCGCGCTTTCAGGGTGGACTCTGGGGACGGCCCAAGCTCATTCAGGCGCAATCCGGGGTCAGCGACACGCTCCGTCTGGGAGGCGTGGCTTCAGTGGCAAGAAACACGGACGTGGCCTTTCGCGTTACCTTTGACGGTCCCGTGCCGCCTGAACCGCGTTACTGGCGCGGTCTGGTACTCTGGCACTTTGACGGCATTGTCTGGACCCACGGCTACCGGCGGGGCGGCGGTTTTGGCCCGGAGCGGGTTCTGGGCACTGCTTTGCCGTACCGCTATGAGGTGACTCTGGAGCCGCATCAGGAACGATGGCTCTATACGCTGGACCGTCCTTTGGGACTGCAAAACCTGCGGGGCATCTGGATGGCCTCGGCCCAGGTGGCAGCTACCTGGCGGCCTGTCACCAGCCGTCTGCAATACCAGGTCGCCTCTGATCCCGCAGCCCGCCTGAACGTGCGGCAACCTGATCTGCGACGGGCCAGAGTACTGGGTCTGCAAGTGCCGGACTCTGGCAATCCGAAGACTCGCGCCCTGGCTGAAGGCTGGCAACAGGCCGGACTTGAGCCTGCGGCCATTGTCAATGCCGCGCTGTCCTTTTTTGGGCGAGGGGGCTTCCGCTACACTTTGGCCCCGGATGAGGCGCTCAATGCAGGCGGTGAGGAAAACGCCATTGATGCCTTTCTGTTTACGGTAAGGGAAGGCTTTTGTGAACACTTTGCCGCCTCCTTCGCGCTGCTCATGCGGACAGCGGGCGTGCCGTCGCGACTGGTGGTCGGGTATCTGGGCGGGGAAATCAACCCCTACGGCAACTATCTGGCGGTACGCAACTCTGATGCCCATGTCTGGTGCGAGGTACTGCTGAACAATGAATGGCAGCGTATTGACCCCACTGCGGTGGTAGCGCCTGCCCGCCTGCAAACCGGCACGACAAGCCGCGCCA
>CAMNHX010000008.1 GCA_946539945.1 uncultured Desulfobulbus sp.
GAAGGACGGAAACGGAAGGCTTTTGGGCAAAAACTCACCAATTTGATGAGATTTGAAAAGATTCTACGACAACCGTTCAAGCCCTTTGAAGGATTGGCTTCCTCCCTCGCTTGAGGACGGGGATTCCTGGCGTGTTCAGATGTAAGGACAGCACGTCTGAATCACCTCGATGGACTCCTGTTTCAACAAGACTGCCTGCCTCTCCACAGGCTGAACCGCTCTGTCCTGCCGCCGACCAGGAAAATAGGCGAAGACCAGGAAAAAGGCAAGTGAGTTCGCACATTCCATCCCGACCCTTCAAGGCGGGACAGGAACGCGCCACCTGTTCACTCCCGCTGCAGTCCCAGGCCATTCCAAAGTCGCAACATCAACGAAAAAACGGGAAGAGAGGCAACAGACAGCAGAGCTTGAGAGACGCACTGCGGTTCAAGCCTTTTTCCTTTGCCAGCACCGCTCCTGCGCGGCATTATGGCAGACTTGGCACAGGGCAGGCGCTATTCCTGTTTCGTACCAGGCAAGTTTTACGCAGTCCGTAGCGCTGCTTATAGCGCCCAGACACATTCTCTCACGCGCCACAGGGGCGGGAAAAGCCCCGATGACGCCAGACAACACTGCGGCCTTGGCCGCATTCTTTCCTCTTTTCAAGGAGACATGGTGAACCAACACTACACACCGGTCACGCTGGACGAGGCGGACCGCTATTATGAACTCTGGAAGACCACCCCGCGCCGCTCTCTGGACTACACACTGGCCAACCTCTGGGGTTGGCAGACTTACTACGGGCTGGAGTGGCGTTTTGCAAACAACCTGTGCTGGATACGCCAGACACACCCGGAAACAGTCTGCTGGGCACCCATCGGCGACTGGCACGCGGCAGACTGGAAGGCGCTTTTGCCACAGGGCTTTACGCACGAGGTTATCCGCGTGCCGGAAGAGCTGATCCATATCTGGCAGCGTGAACTGTCGCCAGACCTGGTCCAGGCCACTGAAGAGCGCGGCCAGTGGGAATACCTGTACAGGCAGGAGGAACTGGCCACCCTGCCGGGCAAACGCTTTCACAAGAAGCATACCCATCTGAACAACTACGTCAAAACCTACGGCGAAGCAGACTACCGCCCCCTGGACGACGCCATGGTGGAAGACGTACTGGGGCTTCAGGATGACTGGTGTCAGTGGCATGAGTGCGAAGGCTCTCCCTCACTGGCTGCGGAAAACGAGGCCATCAACCGGGTGCTCAGCCACTGGAATCGCTTTCACGGCTTGCAAGGCGGCTCCCTCTACGTGGACGGCAAGATGGTAGCTTTCAGCGTGGGCGAAACGCTGGACCACGACACCCTGGGCGTACACTACGAAAAAGGTCTGAACGGCGTCAGGGGTGTGTACCAGACCATCAACTGCCTCTTTGCGCGCAACGCGGGAGCAGGATTCCGCCTCATCAACCGGGCGCAGGATCTGGACGAAGAGGGACTCCGGCAGGCGAAAATGACCTATAATCCGGCGGATTTCCTGAAAAAATACCGGGTAGTGCTTTCCGGCTAAAAGTGCTGGAAAAAGACCTGTGCCCCGCACTCTGTGCGAACCTATAGTGCTTGCAAAATGAACGGAACATGTCATAATGCCGCCCGGTCTCTGCCAGAAAATTCGGAACTTCACGCCAACAGACTCCATGCGCACGCCAAAACCTTTGCCTTGCGCACAATGCCCAACAAGGACACAACCATGCCCAGATTCTTTTTGGCCGCCCGGCTCCGCTGTCTGACCCTGTTTCTGTGTATAGTAACCTTGGTCAGCGCTCTGCCCGTTCTGGCGCAGGCACAGGCGCTGGAACGCAATACCGTCTTTCTGCCCTTCAAAATCAACGCCAGTGCGCAGGCTGCCCCTGAAGTGGAAGCTACGGCTGACAAGGCCCTGACTCAGGAGGCCCGCTCCAAAAACATGCGCGTGCTGACTCGCGCCGAAGCCGGACGCATCGTCAACTACGAGGGCGTTTGGCCGCCGCCCCGGCCCATTCTGGTAGCAGTTGCCCAGGCTACCGGAGCCTCCTACATTGGCGTGGGCAGCGTCACCCAGCTTGGCCAGAAACTCAGTCTGGACGCTGCCATCTTTGAGGCTGGCTCAAGCCAGACCCCGCATTCCGCCTACCGCACCGGTACTTCCCGGAAGGATATTCCCAAACTGACCAAGGCCCTTATGGGCGATCTTCTGGCCTATTCCAACAAACAGGCTGTGGTCACCTCTGTGGCGACCCGGGGCAATACCCGCATCGATAGCGGCGCAATCCTGCAAAAAATCGCCACCAAACCAGGCGATCTCTACGATCCCGCTGTGCTGCGTGAAGACATCAAGGCCGTGTTTTCCATGGGCTTTTTTGAGACAGTTGAAGTGGACGTGGAAGACAGCGCCCAAGGCCGGGCTGTGGTCTTTCGTGTGGTGGAAAAACCTCTGATCAGCGAGGTCATCATCAGCGGCGCTTCGGAGATCACTGAAGACAAGATCCGCGAAGCTTCCGGCATCAGCGCCAACACCATTGTCAATCCAGCCAAGGTCAATGAGGCTGAAGAAAAGATCCGTGCGCTGTACAAGTCCAAGGGCTTTTACAATGTGGATGTGCGGAGCAGTATTGAAAACGATGACAGCGGCGCAAGCGTTGTCCGTTTCAACATTGAAGAGCGCAATCAGGTAGTCATCCGCGAGATCAGCTTTACCGGCAACAACAGCTTTGACGATGACGAACTCCGGGACGCCATCCAGACCGCCACCCGGTCCTGGTGGACTTCTTGGCTGACCGGTTCCGGCATCCTGAAGCAGGACGTGCTGCATCAGGACATGGAGCGCGTGGCAGCCTTTTACCACAACCACGGCTATCTGGACGCCCGGGTCGGCGAACCTGATGTCCGGCAGGAGGAAGACGGTCTGCACATCACCTTTCCTGTGGCCGAAGGCCCTCGCTACCGCGTGGGTTCTGTGGATATTCAAGGCGAGCTGATCAAGGACAAGAGCGAGATGATGGAGGCGCTCAAGATCCGCGATGAAGAGTATATGAACCGCCAGGTCATGCGCGACGACGTCAGCCGTCTGACCGATATGTACGCGGAAGAAGGCCACGTCTATGCCGAGATCAACCCGCAGGTCAGAAGGTCTCTGACTGGCGACAGCATTGATCTGCTCTTTACCGTCAAAAAGGGGCCGGTGGTTCATGTGAACCGCATTGAAATCCAGGGCAACACCCGGACCCGGGACAATGTCATCCGCCGCGATATTGCCCTGGAAGAGGGCGGCAAGTTTGACGCCAAGGCCCTGCGTATCTCAAACGCCCGGCTTCACCGCCTCAACTTCTTTGAAAGTGTAAACATTACACCCCGCCCCACCATGCGCGAAGACCTGCTGGACCTTGTGGTTGACGTCAAGGAGAAGGCGACTGGCCAGTTTTCCGTGGGTGCAGGCTACTCTTCTTCTGATCATCTGCTGTTCATGGGCGAGATTACCGAACGCAACCTGCTCGGCACTGGTAACGAACTCTCCCTGCGGGCCAGCACCAGCGGCTCAAGCACCCGTTACAGCATCCGCTTTACCAATCCCCGCATCTATGACTCCATGGTTTCCGGTTCAGTGGAAGGCTACAACTGGGAACGGGAGTATGACGACTATACCCGCAAGACCCTGGGCGCAGGTTTTGACATCGGCCATCCGCTCTTTGAGGAGTGGCGCATTTACTACGGCTATGGACTGTCCAACACGGACCTGACGGACATTCATCCCAACGCCTCTCAAGTCATTCAGCGTTCCAAGGACATCCATGTAACCAGCGAGGCCCACATTGCCGTGGTGCGCGACACCAGGGACAAGTACTTTTCACCCACCAGCGGTTCCAGAAACAGCATCTCTGTGGCCTATGCCGGCGGTATTCTGGGCGGTGACGCCGAATATACCAAGGTTGAGGGTTCAACCTCCTGGTATTTTCCCATGTTCTGGTCAACCGTGTTCCACATCAAGGGCGCTATTGGTCAGGTCTTTGAGAACAAGGACGGCAAGCTGCCGGTGTACGAACACTTTTATCTGGGCGGCATGAACACCATCCGCGGCTTTGAATCCTCCAAGATCAGCCCCCGCGATCCGGTCACTGGAGAGCGTATTGGTGGCGACAAGATGTGGTACACCAATCTGGGCATCATCTTCCCCCTGGCCCGGGACCTTGGTCTGGACGGCGAGATCTTCGCTGACTTTGGCAATGTCTATGATGTGGATAAGGACTGGGACTTCAGCGACTACAAGAAAGCCGCAGGTCTTGGCATCAACTGGGCTTCCCCGCTGGGACCCTTGCGCGTGGCCCTGGGCTTCAACCTGGATCCAAAGGACGACGAAGACAGCTCGGTCTGGGATTTCAGCGTTGGCGGTTCCTTCTGATCCTGTTTCTCTTTGCTGTTCATGCAAAACATTCTTGCCCGCTTGCAGGAATGCCCCCCATCTCCCGCAGACATCTCCGGTTGTACTTCCGCCTCGGCAGCCTTTCTTCTGGCAAGGCTGCTTGAGGCAAAGGCGCAAAGTCTCTGCTGTCTTCTGCCCTCTGAAGAGGATATGCAGACCCTGGCGCAGGACTTCTCCTTTTTTTCAGCACGTCCCCTGCTGCTCTTCCCTGAAACCGGCATTCCACCTTACACGGTACTCAAGCCTGAAGCCTCGGCGGCAGGCAGTCGGGTCAGCACGCTCTATCAACTGCACAAAGTCCAGCAGCCAAGCCTGATTCTGTCCACGGTTGAGGCTGTTTCCCGGCGCTTGCCCGCTTCCCGGCGCTTGCAGGCCCAATGCGAACTGCTCATTGCCGGAGAAGAAACTGACCGGGAAGCGCTGATCGCCTGGGCAGTGGCGCATGGCTATCATCCCTGTGAGCTGGTCAGGCAGGAAGGTGATCTGGCGGTTCGGGGCGGCATTGTGGATCTGTATCCGCCTGCCTTTCAGGGAGAGAACTCTGGTCCGGTACGGCTGGACTTCTTTGGCGATACGGTGGAATCCATAAGGCCCTTTGATCCTGTTACCCAGCGCTCAAGCGGTTCTTGGGACGAACTGATCCTCCTGCCAGCCTCGGAACTGCTGTACCCGGACAGTCCTGTGGACCAGGACAGGATGCTGGAAGCCTTTGACGCCTTGCAGTCAGCGCTTCCGGTCTCTCTGGCAGAAAATGCCAAAACCCGCGAGAGTCTCAAAAACCGGCAATACTTTGCCGGGCTGGACCTCTTGGCCCCGGTCCTGGCTGATGCTGCCGGAATGCAAACCTTTTTTGACGCCCTGCCTGAACAGTGCGACCTGGTCCTCTTTGATGCGCCTGCCTGCCAGCGGCAGGCCACTCTCTTTTTTGAACGGATGCACGCCAATTTTGCCGAGGCACAAGAGCAGGGCCGAGTGGTTGCGTTGCCCTCTGCCCTTTTTCTTGAAGAAGGGCAGATGCAGGAGCTGTTCAGCTCGCGTGTTCTGGCCCGGTTGTCCCGGCTGCCTGATCCTGATGCGCCCGGCCCGGTGCTGTCCCTGCCAGTCAAGGACCACACCTTGCTGGCGCAGGAGCTGGCACTTTCCCGGCAAAAACAGGGTATGCTGGCTCCTCTTGCCGCCCGGATTACCGGGTGGCTGCAGCAGGGTGAGCGGGTTGCCCTGGCCTGCCGTTCAGCCCGGCAGGCAGAGCACCTGCAAATGATGCTGGACCAGCATCAGGTTGAGCTGCTGATTCCAGGTAGCGCCTACAGCGCACAGCCCTTGAGCGCAGGTCAGGTCCTTGCCTTTGCCCAACCGCTTTCCCAGGGTTTTGATCTACGGCAGGAAGGTCTGCACTTTCTGTCTGCCGCAGAACTGTTTGGCGACAAACGCCTTGCCTCCCGCAGACGCGCCAGAAAGAGTGGCCCGGAATCTGCTGCTCTCCGACTTGAGGAACTGCATGAGGGTGATCTTGTTGTGCATACGGATCACGGTATCGCCCGCTTTGGCGGTTTGGTCAATCTCACTCTTTCCGGGTTGAACGGCGATTTCCTGCTCCTGCATTTCCGGGGCGAGGACAAGCTCTACGTGCCAGTGGACAAGCTGCACAAGGTGGGCAAATACCAGGGCTTGAGCGAACAGGAACCCAGACTGGATGCGCTTGGCTCGCAACACTGGAACACGGCCAAGCAAAAAGTCAGCGACGCGGTGTGGAAAATTGCCCAGGAACTGCTTGACATCTATGCCAAGCGGGCCATGCGGCAGGGACACCGCTTTTCCCCGCCAGGCGAGTTGTACCGGGAACTGGAAGAGTCTTTCCCCTACGATGAAACCAGCGGTCAGCTTCGGGCCATTGAGGATGTGCTGGACGATCTGTGCCGGGAGCAGCCCATGGACCGGCTGATCTGCGGCGACGTGGGCTACGGTAAAACCGAGGTGGCGGCTCGGGCTGCCTTCAAGGTGATTGAAGACGGGTATCAGGTGGCGATTCTGGCCCCCACCACAGTGCTGGCAGAGCAGCATTTGGCGACCATGCACGAGCGTTTTGCTGCCTTTCCGGTACGCATTGCCTGCCTGAACCGCTTCCGCACCAAGGCGGAACAGAAAAAGATCATCGCGGACCTGGCTGCTGGCGCTCTGGACATCATCATCGGCACGCATCGCCTGCTGTCCAAGGATGTTGTCTATCATAAACTCGGCCTTTTGGTGGTTGACGAGGAACACCGCTTTGGCGTGGCGCACAAGGAAAAGATCAAGAAGATCAAGGCAGAGGTGGATGTGCTGACCCTCACCGCCACACCCATTCCCCGCACCTTGCAGATGTCCCTTTTGGGCATCCGGGACCTGTCCCTCATCTCCACCCCGCCCAGACAGCGAAGACCTGTCAAAACCCTGCTGGCCAAACGTGACCCTCTGGTCATCAAGGAAGCCTGCCGCCGCGAACTGGACCGCCAGGGCCAGATTTTCTATGTGCATAACCGGGTACAATCCATCATGCAGGCTGCTGCCCGCATCGCTGAACTGGTGCCGCAGGCGCGTGTTGGCGTGGCGCATGGGCAAATGCCCGCAGACGAACTGGAAAACGTGATTGTGCAGTTCATTCGCCACGATCTGGACATTCTGGTGTGTACCACCATTATCGAGTCTGGTCTGGACATCGCAAACGCCAATACCATTCTGATTGATCGGGCAGATAATATTGGTCTGGCAGACCTGTACCAGCTACGGGGGCGCGTGGGCAGAAGTGATCGCCAGGCTTATGCCTACCTGTTGGTTCCTTCGCTTGAGCACGTAAGCGGCGAGGCGGAAAGGCGGCTTCAGGCCCTGCTGGACCACTCGGATCTGGGCGAGGGCTTTCAGGTGGCCATGAACGACCTGCAAATCCGGGGCGGGGGCAACCTGTTGGGCGTCTCGCAATCCGGGCATATCGCGGCGGTTGGCTATGACCTGTATCTCCAGCTCTTGCAGGAGACCGTGGCAGACCTGCAGGCCCAGCAACAGGCATCGGGAGACGGCAACAGAGGCGCGGCGAACTTTGAGCCAGAGATCCGTTTGCAGGGCGAGGCTTTTTTGCCGGAAGGCTACATCCGGGACACCAGCCTGCGCTATCAGATTTACCGGAAACTGGCCTGCGCAGCTGACACGGGCAGCACAGAGGATTTAAGCGCCCTGGCCGAGGAGCTTGAAGATCGCTTTGGTCCGCTCCCACCACCCGCACAGGCCCTGTTTACTGCCCTGGCCATCAAGCAACGGCTCAAGGCGCTTCGCATCCAGCGTCTGGATCAGGGGAAGGACACCCTGGTCTTTTGCTTTGATGAGACAACGCCCGTGGAACCGGAGCGTCTTCTTGCCTATGTGCAGCAGGCCAACGCTGGTCTGAAGAAAGAGAGGCGACCGTGCCGTTTTACGCCTGAAGGCCATCTGATTGTTCCGCTTGAGTCGGGCGGTCAGGAAACAGCGGTCAAGGTTATTGAGCAGACCCTGAATTTTTTTGAGGTTAGAGCGGTTCCGTTTTCACTTTGTATGTCATGCTGAACGAAGCGACTTTTCAGTGCGAAGCACGGTAAAAGTCCATCTCCTGCCGCCTTTCCGGTATTCTCCATGACTGCTCTCACCGTGCTGGTACACTGGAAAACCTTCAGCGCTTCGCGCTTCAGAATGACAAGGGAGGGAATACGGTTTTCAAAGATAAACTGCTCTGGAGTGTAATGTGAGCGAGAATCTCATTGGTTTTTCAGGGCTGACGCGCTCAAGATGACTGTAAAAAAGACAAAGCGGAAATGCGCCAACCGCTACTTCAGGTCAGCCAGCAGGGCCTGCAACTCCTCATCCTTCATGGCAAAGCTGTGTTCCGGCCCAGGAAAGCGCCGCTCCGCCACATCCTTGACGTACTCCTGAATGGCTTCGGTCGCGATCTCGCCCAGTTTGGCATACTGCTTCACAAACTTGGGCACAAAGCGATCGTAGAGGCCCAAGAGGTCGTGCATGACCAAAACCTGCCCGTCGCACTGGTTGCCCGCGCCAATGCCCACTGTGGGCACAGAGAGCCGCGCCGTGATCTCCGCAGCCAGGGGAGCGGGAATGGCTTCCATCAGTACGGAGAAGCAGCCAGCCTCCTGCATGGCCAAGGCGGCATCCACAAGCTGGCGGGCTGCCTTGGCGTCCTTGCCCTGTACCTTGAAACCGCCCAGACTGACCGCTGTTTGCGGAGTCAGACCGACGTGTCCCTGAACCGGAATGCCCGCCCGCACAAGCGCTGCAGCGATTTCAGCCATATCCTTGCCGCCTTCCAGCTTGACCGCATCCGCGCCGCCCTCCTTGATCAGGCGGGTAGCGTTGGCCACAGCCTCATGCGCCCCGTTCACCGAGCCAAAGGGCAGATCCACCACCACAAGGGCGTGTTCCACGCCCCGGGCCACAGCCCGGCAGTGATGCGTCATGTCGTCCATGGTGACAGCCACAGTACCGTTGTAGCCCAGCATGACCATGCCCAGACTGTCGCCCACCAGAACCATGTCCACGCCAGCCTGATCGGCAATCCGCGCCCAGGCGTAATCATAGACGGTGAGCATGGACAGGGGCGGCCCCTGCTTGCGTCCGACAATATCAGGAATTGTGAGCTTCTTGACTGCCATGTCTTGCTCCCTGAAAAGGTTTTTGTTTGTGTGTTTGCCTTGCGCCTGCCGGGCGGAGTACAGGCTTCAGCAAACCCGCTGCTCTGCAGTGGCTTCCCAAGCGGACACCAGACAGGTCAGCGCAGTGTTGACTGGTGTGGCTACGCCGTGTTCTGCGCCCAAACGGGCAATGACACCGTTGATGACCGCAATTTCCGAAGGTCGTCCGCGCAGGAAGTCCTGCAGGGTGGAGCAGCGGTTTTCCGCAGTTTGCGCACAGATTTCCAGCACCTGGGCCAAGGGATCGTTGTAGGACAGCTGAATGCCCAGAGCTTGCGCCACAGCCACCGCCTCCCCGACTGCCTGCGCCAGCACGGCGCGACAATCCGGGTTTTCCGCCAGGACACCGTTGGGCACGTGCAGCAGGGCAGCCATCGCGTTGATGCCCGCGTTGATCACCAGTTTTGACCAGAGCAGTGAATCCAGGTCATCGCCCAAGGAAATCTCCATGCCTGCCTCACCAAAGAGCTTGACCAGATTGAAGGCGTGCAGCCGCTGCGGATTGTCTATCGGACCAAGTAGGGTTTCTCCTGAACCTGTGTGCCGCACCGATCCTGGCTCCACCAAAGTGGCTGCCTGAGCGGTAACGCCCACCAGAACACGCTCCACCCCCACGCTTTCAGCGATGCTCTCCCTGTTGCCCAGTCCGTTTTGCAGGGTGACAGCCACGCCCTCGCCGCGCAACAGTTCCTGGGCAATACGCCCGGCCTCGAGGCTGTCGTAGGTTTTGGTGCAGATCAGGGCATAGTCAAAGGTTTTGCGTGGCGCGGTTTCCAGCTCGTGCAAGGTCTGAACCGGAACCTGGTCCTGCTGACCGTCCAGTCTCTTGATCACAATGCCCCGGATGCGCAGGATGCGGGCCAGGCTTTTCTGGTGACAGTAAAGGGTCACTTTGGCTACAGGCGCAAGCAAGGCTCCAAAGAGACAACCCATGGCTCCCGCGCCGATAATGACGATGTTCACGGTTTTTTCCCTGTCTGAAATTTAGAGCGTTTTTACTGTATTTTTTTACTGTCATTCTGAATGCGTCAGCGCGAAAAATCTCCTGAAGCATACCCGGAAAGCGGCAGGAGATGGACTTTTACCGCTTTGCTGAAATACTTTTACCGTGCTGGCGCACTGAAAAGTCACTTCACTTCGCTCCGTTCAGCATGACTCTCCAGCGAAGCGGTGAAAGTCTTCCAGCGCAGCGGTGAAAGCCGGGAGGATGAAGGCATCCCATACTTTCAAAAGTCAAAGTGAAGCTGCTCCAAGCTCCTTCCGTTTGCGTTTGGACAGATGCGGCTGCCTGCGCAGGCGAACAGTACCTTTCCGGGCCTCTCTCCCGAAAGACGCGCCTTGCGGGATATGTCTGTTGAGGGTTCTGTTGTCAGCAAAGCCCGGCAAGCTGTTCCTTGGCCACTGCGGTCTCCTGATCCAGCGACGCCTTGGCGGCAGCGTCCAGATGCAGGGCCTGGGCCAGCCGGTCCAGATACTGTTGCTCGGCAACAGTATCCACATTCACAATCAGGCAGGAGAAGCGGTACAGGTCCTCCGCCTGATCCGCAGACCGCACCTGCCGGGCCAGGGTTTCGGGATCAATGCCGTCCTTGGTCAGTTCATGGACCAAGGGTTCCACATTCTGACCGGGGCACATCTCTTGCACCACTGAACGGATGCGCGTCAACTCCTCCTGGTCAATGTGCCCATCAGCGCCTGCGGCAAAGATCATGGCCTTGAGCAGAAGCACGCTGGTCTCATCCAGAGCGCCGCCAAAATCGCCCAACCCTTGTGCTTGGCTGCCCTTTTGGGCTGCCTGCATCTGCGCCCATTTCTGGTAGAAGTTCAGGGCCACGGCGGCAACGCCTGCCAGCCCGGCAGCCTTGCTCATTTTCCCGCCACTCCGCCCAGACGCCATCATCTGGCCGAGAACAGCGCTCAAAAGCCCGCCGCCCAGACCGCCCAAAGCGCCTGCATTCGCGCCCGAGCCTGACGCTGCGCGGGCATTGCCCTGCAACTGCCCGGCCAACTGGCCCAGGATGTCTTGCAAACCGCTGCCCGCAGCAGCACTGGCAGCACCGGAACGCGGTGCGTTCTGCATCTGTCCGGCCAGTGAGCCGATGATTTCGCAAACTGCCGGATTGCCCAGAATATCAAAAATTCCCATCATTGCCTCTCTGGTTGTGGAGCCGCCCGGTCAGGGCAAGGCCCTGTTCAGTTGTTGGGGTAAAGCGGATCTGCTTTGCCGCAGTCGCCGTATGTGTCGCCTCCAAACCTAGCGCGACCTGCGGAATTATACCGAGGGGACACGGACTTGCCAGTTTTTTGCAGCTGGTGTCCAAATATTTTTGGGCATCAAGGGCAGTGTGGATTTTGTGGGGAAAGTTCCGGGTCAGGTTGTCAGACCGGATATTGAAAGCGGACGGATTGTGTAGAGTTTGGCGGCGCGTTCCGGGAAAGCGCTTTCCTTCAGCAGAACCTGAATCCTCGTGAAGGAGCGCCAAGGCACGCACGGCGTTCAGGATGAACGGGTTGCTCGACAAGCCCTACCCTGAAGAGGAGAAGGAAGGCGCGAATCAGAGCATTTCCTCTTTGTCTTTTTACTCCTTTCACCGCTTCGCTGGAAAGCCTGAAGCGCGAAGCGCTGAAGAATCTCATGGAGAAGGGCAGGAGAAACAGACGTTTACTCGCCGACTGCTGCGCTGGCGTGTATCTGTTGCAGCAGGGTTGGATCGTAGCGTTTTTTGACGCGGCGAATGGCCGCAAAAATTTGCTGGACAGGCGCCAGAGGCAAAACGCTGGTCTCGTGAGTGGCATAACTGCGCAGATGCAGCTTTCTGTCCGTCACACTGAAGGCATGACTCCAGTTGATGACAATGTGCTCACCCTGCTCTTCCAGAGACAGATCAACAGCTTCTCCGTCCTGTGCCACCCGCGCCGCATCGCTCTCCGTGATTTCCAGAAACCAGGCATCCCCCTCTGTGGTGCTGAACAGCAGAAAGACACCCAAAGCTCGGAAAGATGCCTCGCG
>CAMNHX010000009.1 GCA_946539945.1 uncultured Desulfobulbus sp.
CACGGGAGTGGATATAGGCCATCACTTGACGCTTGGCGTGTAAATCCCCACGCTTGCCAAGGGTGATCATCTGGTCAACAATGCGACGCGCTTCCTTGGCTTTCGGCACAGTGGTGACAATACGCTCATGTTCCAAAACGGAAGTAACCATATTGCGCATCATCGCAATACGATGGGAAGTGATTCGGCCAAGCTTACGGCCCGCCTTTCTATGTCTCATACCAAAAGCCCTCTGTCAGCTATGCACATCAATCACGATTGTGCGATTCTTCCTGTGATTCTTCGGAGCGCTCTTCAGGAACAACCCATCCCGAATAGCAGTTCATGCCCAAAGTCAAATCATGTTCCTGCAATAAAGCCTTGATTTCATTCAAGGACTTGCGCCCAAAATTCTTGGTTTTGAGCATTTCCGCATCTGTCTTGTTGACCAACTGGCCAATGTATTGGATATTGGCATTCTTAAGACAGTTTGCCGAACGCACAGACAGTTCCAGATCCTCAACATTTTTGTCAAGAAATGCGGGATAACTGGCAGTGTCGCTCTCCCCATCGGACCGAGCAGGTGCTTTGGCGTTTTCTTCATTAAAGTCAATGAAGATGGTCATCTGCTCTTTCAGGATTTTGGCCGCATACGCGAGAGCGTTGCGCGGCGAAACACTGCTGTCCGTTTCAATTTCCAGAGTCAACTTGTCATAATCCGTCTGCTGACCGACCCGTGCCTGGCCAACCGTGTACTGAACCCTGACAATCGGAGAAAAGGCCGCGTCCACCGGGATAACGCCAATAGCCTGATCATCCCTTTTGTTTTGTTCAGCAGTGACATAGCCCTTGCCCCATTCCACAGTCAACTCGGCCCGGAAGGTTGCATTTTCCCCTGTGATCGTGCAAATGTGCTGGTCAGGATTCATAATCTCGACCATACCCGCACCATCGACAATATCTTTTGCAATGACCTCACCCCGTCCGCTCTTCTCAATCAGGACAGTCCGGGGTTCGGACGTATGCATCTTGACTCTGACCTGTTTCAGGTTGAGGATGATGTCCGCAACATCCTCATGCACACCATCAATAGTAGTAAATTCATGCAAGGCATCGTTCAAACGCACGGAAGTGATGGCCGCTCCCCTGATGGAAGACAGCATAATCCGGCGCAACGAGTTGCCGATTGTTGTTGCAAATCCACGCTCCAAAGGCTGGCAGACAAATTTACCATAGCTTTCAGTGGTTTTTTCATCCACTTCAAGCGCCTCTGGTGAAATCAGGTCATGCCAGTTTTTATAAAAGGGAGTAGTCTCCCGAATGTCTTGTGCCATGCAGTCCTGACGGTAGACGGTAAGTAAGTATTACTTCGAATACAGCTCAACAATCAACTGCTCCTGAATGGGCATGGTGATTTCTTCTCGATTGGGCAAGGCTTTAACCGTCCCCTTGAAACCTTTTGCGTCCAGCTCCAGCCAGGAAGGAATACCGCGACGGGCAGCACCCTGCATATTGTCAGCAATCAGTTCACTTTTTTTCTGCTTTTCCTTCAGGCTGACAACATCGCCAATCTTGACCTGATACGAAGGAATATTGACCTTGCGTCCGTTAATGGTGACTAAACTGTGGCGCACCATCTGCCGCCCCTGCGTACGGGAACTGGCAAAGCCCAGCCGATACATCACATTGTCCAGACGCCGCTCCAGCATAATCAACAGTGTTTCACCTGTTACGCCACGCACACGTTCAGCTTCTGCAAAGAAACGCCGAAACTGGGACTCAAACATTCCATACAAATGCTTGACCTTTTGTTTTTCCCGCAACTGCACTGCGTAATCGGACGGTTTGCGGAAACGGTTTTGCCCATGCTGCCCAGGAGCAAAGGAACGCCTTTCAAAAGCGCATTTATCTGAATAGCAACGATCACCCTTCAAAAACATCTTGAGGTTTTCGCGCCGACAAATTCTGCAAGATGCTCCAGTATATCTAGCCAAATTGTACCTCCAGCACTATCACTATCAGTGGCATTCCATCAACAGTCACTCAATTCCACAAAGGAAAAAGGCTTCACACGCGACGCCGCTTGGGTGGTTTGCAACCATTATGGGGCAGGGGAGTTGTATCCAGAATCTTGGTTACATCCAGCTCCAAGGAGGTCAGTGCGCGCAAAGCCGCTTCGCGCCCCGGTCCGGGACCGTTCACTCTCACTTCTACCTTACGCAAACCATGTTCCTTGGCCTTGGTTACTGCATCACTGAGAGCGCTTTGCGCAGCAAAGGGCGTGGATTTTCTGGAACCTTTGAAACCCAGCACGCCAGAACTCGACCAAGACAAGGTGTTGCCTTGTCTGTCTGCTACCGTGACCACAGTATTGTTAAAGGTGGAATAAATGAAAATGATCCCTTCAGAAACGTTTTTTTTGTCCTTGCGACGCACCTTGGCGACGAGTTTAGATGGCTTGGCCATATATATGTCCTCTCAATCAGCTAACAGCGTAAATCTCACAACCCTTACTTTTTATTCAGAGAAGCGCCACGACGCGGACCTTTCCGGGTACGGGCATTGGTTTTGGTGCGTTGTCCGCGTACCGGCAGACCTCTGCGATGGCGACGTCCTCTGTAACATCCCAAGTCCATCAGACGTTTTATGTCCATGGAAACATCACGCCGCCTGTCACCTTCAACCACATACTCTGCTTCTATAATGCTACGCAAGCGATTGACATCATCGCTACTCAAATCATCGCTGTTCATCTGATAGGGCAGGTCAGCCTTATCCAGTATCTTGCGTGCTGACGAGAGACCGATACCATAAATATAGGTCAACGCCCGATCCATGTGCTTGTTGCGCGGCAAATCCACGCCTGCTAAACGTGCCAAAGTTCACCCCAGTATCTGAAGAAATTCACGTGTCAGAAGCCTGTTATTACCCTTGGCGCTGTTTGTGCTTTTTGTTCACACAGCACACCATCACAACGCCTTTTCGCTTGAGAATCCTGCACTCACTGCAAATTTTTTTAATGGAAGATCGCACTTTCATACCCGAACTCCTCTATATAAACATTACTGTGGCTTCTTGGTCTTGCCCAATTTACTCCTAAAGGTCACTCTCCCCCTGCTCAAATCATAGGGAGAGAGTTCGACCGTCACTCTGTCACCGGGAAGAATTTTAATGTAATGCATACGCATCTTCCCGGAAATATGCGCCAAAACCCGATGCCCATTATCCAGTTCAACCTGAAACATGGCATTGGGTAGCGGTTCAACGATTGTTCCTTCCACTTCAATGGCATCTTCTTTTGCCATACCGGCTCACCCTCTCATTCCGCAAAGCAAAGAAAGCTTTATATTCGACACCAACCTTTTTTTCAAGACTATTTAACGCTCTACGGTATCCCCAACTCCTGGATCCCAGAGACTCAAAATATACGGCCCATCCTCGGTAATCGCCACAGAATGCTCAAAATGCGCGGAAGGTTTTCTGTCCTGCGTCACCACGGTCCACTGATCCTCCAAAACTTTGACCTTGTGCGTCCCCATGTTTACCATGGGTTCAATGGCGATAACCATGCCCTTCTTCAAACGCGGCGAAGATTTGCCCAGGCCCTCCACGTAATTGGGCACTTCTGGTTCCTCGTGCAAATGTGCCCCCACGCCATGGCCCACATACTGGCGGACAACAGAAAAACCTGCAGTCTCTACATGTGTCTGGACAGCTTTTGCGATGTCAGCAACCCGCTTGCCAATCTGCGCTTGCTCAATGCCTTTCAACAAGGCTTCTTCTGTAATCTTCAGCAGTTCGCAGTTCCGCCCCTTTATCGTGCCAACCGGAACCGTAATGGCGGCATCACCGTAAAACCCCTGATAAATTGCACCAAAATCAAGAGAAACAATATCACCTTCCCGCAAGATTCTTTTGCGGGAAGGAATACCATGTACCACTTCCTCGTTAATTGAAGCGCACAGACTTGCAGGATAGCCGTAATACCCCTTGAAAGCCGGAACACCGCCAAGATCATGACAGGTCTGCTCGGAAATCTTGTCCAGTTGAAAGGTTGTGACGCCAGGCTTAATGACTTCCCTCAACTGTCCAAGAACCTTGGCAACAATGAGATTAGCCTTGCGCATCAACTCAATCTCTTCAGCCGTCTTCAAAAATACGCCGCTGGCTGTACTCACCGAAGATACCTATCCTCACACATCTTTAACGGCGTCCATGAATGCGTCCGGCCCGCATAAAACCATCATAGTTACGCATAATCATATGTGATTCAATCTGGGCAATCGTATCAATGGCAACACCAACCACAATCAACAAAGCTGTACCCCCAAAGTAAAAAGGCACATTGAGGCTATGAATCAAAATGGTCGGCATGACACAGACCGCACTAAGATACACTGCTCCGATAACAGTCAGGCGCATCAGGGTTTTGTCCAGAAAGTCTGCTGTTTTCTTGCCTGGTCTAATGCCTGGTATAAAGCCACCGTTCTTTTTCAGATTTTCTGCCACGTCATCCGGTTTGAAAGTCACCGCCGCATAAAAAAAGCAGAAAAAAACAATCAAGGCAACATACAGGATATAGTACCACACCGTACCCGGCGACATTGCCGCAGAAGCCTTTTGCACCCAGTCAACCTTGACAAAAGTGCCAATCGTGGCAGGAAACATCATCAACGATGAAGCGAAAATCGGTGGGATAACACCTGAAACATTGATTTTCAACGGCAAATGAGAAGCCTGTCCGCCGTATACCTGACGGCCAACCACCCGTTTCGCATACTGGATGGGAATACGTCGCTGCGAGGTCTCCATAAAAATAATGAAGGCAATTACAGCGATCATCAAGGCCAGCAAGACAGGCGCAAGCATCAAGGGCAGTGTTCCCGCCTTGACCAACTCCACAGAACTACCGAAAGCAGCAGGCATTCTGGCGACAATGCCCGCAAAAATAATCAAGGAAATGCCATTGCCAATACCGCGCTCTGTCATCTGTTCGCCAAGCCACATAATAAAGGCTGTGCCTGAAGTCAGAGTCAGAACAGTCATAAGCCGGAAATTGAGACCCGGTTCCATGACAATGGGTACGTTTTTTGGGCTAACTGATCCCTCAAGACCAGCAGCAATGAAAAAAGCTTGGATCACGGAGAGAAGAACCGTGCCGTAACGTGTATACTGCGTAATCTTGCGTCTTCCAGCTTCTCCTTCCTTTGACAAGGCTTCCAGTTGTGGCACAACAACAGTCAGCAACTGAATGATAATGGATGCGGAGATGTACGGCATAATTCCCAGTGCGAAAATGGAGAAATTCTCCAAACCGCCACCGGAAAACATATTGAACATACCAAAGAGCGTACTGGAATATTTCTGGAAGAAATCCGAAAGCGCTTCTCCGTTAATGCCTGGAGTGGGAATTTGTACACCCATCCGGTAAACACAGAGCATCAGGAGCGTAAAACCGATCCTCCGTCGAAGCTCAGGGATGGCCGCCATGCGTGCGATCCCACTCATTGAGCATCCCCGCTCGTTCCGCCCGCAGTTTCTTCGGCTGTTCCGCCAGCTGCAGCTATCAACTCTTGAGCTTTTTGACTGATCCGATCCAGTTTAACAACTACAGCCTTGTGAATTTCTCCATTCGCCAAGACTTTGACCGGAATATGTACATTCTTGATAAAACCTGCATCAACAAGTGCCTGCTTGTCAATAGTGCATCCCGGTTCAAATCCGTCCAGCATCTCCAACGAGATAAGTACAGCTTGCACTTTGAAGATATTGTTGAAGCCACGTTTGGGCAAGCGCCGATGCAAAGGCATTTGGCCTCCCTCAAAACCTGGCTTCATACTGTAACCTGTGCGAGCTTTTGCACCTTTGTGACCACGAGACGCCGTCTTGCCCGAACCGCTTCCCGAACCCCGCCCTACGCGCTTATTCTGTTTGCGAGCGCCTTCAGAAGGAGACAAGGTATTCAAAGTCAACATTATTTCTCCTCCAGCGTTTGAACCAAATGTTGCACTTTATTCAACATCCCTCGCACCTCTGGCGTGTTCTTTCTCGTGACAGTCATATGCATACGCAACAGACCGAGTCCCTTCATAGTCTCACGCACAGCCTTCGTACTGCCAATACAGCTCTTTATCTGCGTATAGGTAATAGTATCTTTCATAATACCCACATCACATGAACTCTAAAAGAAATCAGGCCAACATCTCTTCGACACTGATATTCCTCAAGCGTGCCACCTGCTCGGCGCTACGCAACTGCCGCAGTCCAGCCAAGGTCGCCTTGACAAGATTGTGGGGATTGTTGGAACCCAAGCATTTGGTCAGGATATTCTGCACGCCTGCAGCCTCAAGTACGGCGCGAACTGCTCCACCCGCAATCACACCAGTACCATCAGAAGCTGGGCGGAGCATAACACTCCCTGACTTGAATTTGCCGACAGTATTATGGGGAATGGAAACTTCGGTCAAGGCAACGAAACGCATATCTTTCTTGGCCTGTTCCACACCTTTCCTGATGGCTTCAGGAACCTGATTGGCTTTACCCAGACCATAGCCAACGCGCCCTTTGCCATCCCCAACAACAACGATTGCGCTGAAGCTGAAACGCCGACCGCCTTTGACAACCTTTGCAACCCGATTGATATAGACAACTTTCTCAATCAGATCTTCCTGCACCGTATCCTTCGCTCGTTTAGACTCAGCCAAGAGACACCCCCGTTCAACAGAACTTATCTTTCACTTATATGAAAATCTTCACATCTGGAAAGTTTCAAAAATGTAAACCCGCTTCCCGCGCACCTTCAGACAGTGAACGAATGCGCCCATGATACAGGTTACCGCCACGATCAAACACAACCTGCTCAATTCCGGCAGCTTTTGCCTTTTCTGCTACCAGACGACCAATTTCTTTGGCCTGTTCACATTTGCCTTTGAATGCGGAAGCATCAAAGGACTTACTCTCTGTGGAACACGCAACCAATGTCATGCCTCGTACATCATCTATAATCTGTACCGAAATATGACGGTTGCTTCTAAACACTCTCATCCGCGGGCGCTCGGCTGTTCCCTGAATTTTTATCCGAATACGCTGCGCACGCTTTTTCCGCGCAGTTACTTTAGGATTTGTTTTGGCCATAATGCTCTTCCACTGATTCAAAGAAAATTATTTCTTGCCGCCAGCCTTACCGACCTTTCTGGCCACATACTCACCCGCATACCTAATGCCTTTGCCTTTATACGGTTCAGGCGGACGTACTGCGCGAATGCGAGCCGCAGTCAAACCAACCAGTTCCTTATCAATGCCTTGCACAGTAATCGCATTGTCTTTGCTAACTTCACCGCTAATACCTGCCGGCAAAAGAAAAGCAACCGGATTGGAATACCCAACATTCAAAGTCAGGGTAGAACCACTCATACTTGCCCTATACCCTACTCCTTCAACGGTCAGAACACGGGAAAATCCTTCGCTGACACCCACAATCATGTTATGGATAAGGCTACGGGTCATGCCCCAGTATGCCATTACCTGCTTACTGGTTCCTTTAGGTTTGCAGACAATCTGGTTATCTGCAACTTCAACCTGCATTTCAGGACGCAAATCACGCTCGAGTATTCCCTTTTTGCCTGTTACCTTGATATGCGTACCCTTCACTTCCACTGTCACCCCATTTGGAATGGAAACGGGCTGCTTGCCTATTCTGGACATACTGTCACCTTACTCTTTGAACTTTCCGTGAGTTACCATACCTCGCAGAGGAGTTCGCCTCCGATGTTTTCCCTGCGCGCCGCCCTGTCTGTCATGACGCCACGAGAGGTAGTCAACACCGCAATACCCAGTCCGCTCATAACCTTGGGTATCTTTGTACTGGCAGTGTACTGCCTGCGGCCAGGCTTGCTTACCCGACGAATTCCAGTGATGACCTGTTCATTATGCGGACCGTACTTTAACTGGATTTTCAATACACCCTGCGGTCCCTCGTTCACTACCTGAAAGTCCTCAATATATCCTTCATTCTTGAGTACTTTGGCAACGCTCACCTTTAATGTGGAGAGAGGCATATCAACTGACTGGAAACGGGCCTTGCTGGCGTTCCTGATTCTGGTCAGCATATCCGCCAAAGGATCATTCATCGACATGGAAAGTGTCCTCAAATATTGATTCAATCCCTGTTGAAACCAAACAGACCAATGACCGGCAGGTTTTACCAACTGGATTTGGTCACGCCAGTAATTTCACCCTGGGAGGCCAGTTTGCGGAAACACAAACGGCACATACCAAATTTGCGGTAATAAGCACGGGCACGGCCACACAGGGGACAACGATTATAGGCTCTCACTGCAAATTTTGGTTTACGACTTGCTTTACACATCAAAGATTTCTTTGCCACGATATATTCTCCTTTCGGGTTCTGCTGCGCACTTACTTTTTGCGGAAAGGTATGCCAAATGCATCCAACAGGGCGCGTGCATACTCATCATTTTTGGCGCTGGTCACAATGGTTATGTTCAGCCCGCGGATTTTTTCAATGGTATCGTAATCTATCTCGGGAAAAATGATGTGTTCGGTAATTCCCATAGAAAAGTTACCACGCCCATCAAAACCTTTGGCAGAGATTCCACGAAAATCGCGCACTCGCGGCAAAGCGATATTAATCAGTTTTGACAAGAAATCGTACATACGCTCATGTCGTAAGGTTACGCAAACACCTATCGGCATTCCTTGGCGCAGCTTGAAAGTTGCAATGGATTTCTTGGCTCTCGTCACAATAGCCTTTTGCCCGGCGATACGTGTCAACTCCTCGGCAGCCTGATCGACAACTTTCGGATTTTGCACAGCCTCGCCTAACCCCATGTTGAGAACTATCTTCTCAATTCTGGGAATTTCCATGACATTTTTAATGCCAAGTTTCTGCTGCAGCTCGGTCTTCAGCTGAGTATCATACAACTCTTTTAAGCTTCCCATGAAATTCAACCTCAACCCATTATTTCTTGGGTGTCTCAATTGTAGCCTGACACTTTTTGCAAATCCTAACCTTACTGCCATCGTCAAGCAGCTTGATCCCAGTCCGCACAGTCGCAGCACATTCGGGACAAACCAGCATCACGTTGGAAACAGCAATACCGGATTCACGCTCAATAATCTGACCGGGCTGATTCGGGTCACGGGATTTTTGATGCTTCTTGATCATATTGAGATGTTCGACCACGACCAAACGACCAGCCTCTTCAAACCGAAGCACCTTTCCAACTCTGCCTTTGTCCTTGCCTGAAATCACTTCAACCTTATCGTTGACCTTTAGCCTAGTACGCCCCTGACCCATAATTCTACCTCTGCACTTTTCAAACATATTTTATACGCTTACAGTACTTCGGGCGCAAGCGAAATAATTTTCATAAACCCTAGGCTACGAAGCTCACGGGCAACCGGTCCAAAAATACGTGTACCAATAGGGTCTCCACCGCTGGTTAACAAAACAGCCGCATTCTCGTCAAATTTGACTAAAGTATCCTCTGGACGGGAAAGTGGGGCAACGGTGCGAACCACAACAGCATTGAGCACATCGCCTTTCTTTACCTTTGCATGGGGAATGGTTTCTTTAACAGTCACAACAATAATATCCCCAATACTGGCATACCGTTTTCTCGTGCCGCCCAAGACACGGATACACAACACTCGCCGAGCGCCAGAATTATCTGCCACGTTCAAAACAGTTTCTGTCTGAATCATGATTCCACCGACCTCTTCCTGAATCTGCACTGCACTCAATGAATATCAGGCCACTCGCTCAAGCACTGACCGCACCAACCAACGTTTCCTTTTTGACAGTGGGCGGCATTCCTCGATAAGAACACTATCCCCTACCTGGCATTGGTTGGCTGTATCATGAGCCATATATTTTACCCGCTGATGTACATATTTTCTGTAGAGTTTATGCGGAACTTTACGTTCAACCAAAACGACAACAGTTTTTTCCATACTGTTGCTCACTACCACACCCCGACGTGTCTTCTTCACATGTTGTGTATTATTCATTGCAAACCTATTATGCGATGGCTGGCAGTGCTGTTACTGCTGTTTTTCTTTCTGGGTCAAAAAGGTCTGAACTCGAGCAATATCCCTTTTCAGACGAGAAAGTTGCGCCGGGTTATCCAAACGCCGGATACTATGCTGAAAGCGCAGTTTAAAAAGTGATTCACGTAACTCTTTATCCTTCGCTCGCAGTTCCTCTACAGAGAGTTCATGAAATTTTTGGCTCATATGCTTTCACTCTTGCTGACAATCGTCGTGGGGAACGGTAACTTGTAACTTGCCAGACGTAATGCTTCAACTGCAAGTTCAGCCGGAATTCCCTTCAATTCGTACAGAACCTTGCCCGGCTTGATAACCGCAACCCAATGATCCGGCACACCTTTCCCTTTTCCCATACGTGTCTCCGCAGGTTTTTTGGTAATTGGCTTATCCGGGAAGACGCGAATCCACAAAGCACCACCGCGACGCACCTTTCTGTTGATAGCAATACGAGCCGCCTCAATCTGCTGGGCAGTCATTTTGCCGCAACTGGTCGCTTTCAAGGCAAAATCGCCAAAACTGATGTCTTCACCACGTTGCGCGACACCACGCATCCGCCCCTTGAACTGTTTTCTATGTTTAACCTTACGAGGGCTTAACATGTGCTTTTCCTCTTCAAATAAACAAGTCCATTACCCTGCCACAGCCTACGCTGCTACTGACTGTGCCTCGCCTTGAACTGCAGCTTCACGGGCGTCAGCCAGTATTTCACCTTTGAATATCCATACCTTGACGCCAATAATGCCATAGGTAGTGCGAGCCTCGGCAAGACCGTAATCAATGTCTGCCCGTAATGTATGCAAAGGAACCCGTCCTTCCTTGAACCACTCGGTTCTCGACATCTCTGCGCCGCCTAGTCTGCCAGAGCAGGAGACCTTGATGCCTTGGGCTCCGAAACGTAGCGCGGAATTGATTGCCTTTTTCATTGCACGGCGGAACGCAATACGCTTTTCCAACTGTTGGGCGATGCTTTCTGCAACCAACTGTGCATCCGCTTCGGGCCGCCGAACTTCCTGAATATCAATGAGAAAGGGGCGCTTGAACTCCTGATCCAAGTTCTTCTTCAGATTTTCTATTTCAGCACCTTTTTTCCCTATAATAATACCAGGACGGGCTGCAAATAGCTTCACTTTAACCTTATCGCCCGTACGCTCAACCATAATTTGAGAGATACCGGCATGGTACAGCCTCTTTTTGAGATAGGCGCGTACCTTTTGATCTTCATGCAGATTTGCTGCATAGTCCTTATCCGCATACCATACCGATTCCCACGACCGTGTTATATTAAGCCGCAAACCGATAGGATTAACTTTCTGCCCCAAGATGTCCTCCGTGTACTTCGGATAAATTATGGATCACTGTGGTGTCCTTATTACTTTTCGTCGACGACCACTGTAATGTGGCTTGAACGCTTCAGAATACGATTTGCTCTCCCCTGCGCACGTGGACTGAAACGCTTCAACATCGGTCCACCATCAATCAATATTTGTTTGATGTACAACGTATCAACGTCCACAGTGTCAAGCTGATCTGCATTGGCCACTGCTGATTCAACAACCTTACGGAGAATAGTCGCAGCTTTTTTGGGCATAAAGCGCAATGTCGTCAACGCTTCCTCTGCGTCCATGCCACGTATGACATCGGCAACAAGACGAGCCTTTTGAGGAGATATACGTATATACTTTGCAACGGCTTTAACTTCCATGTTGTCTTCCTCTTCTTATCTGGCCTTTTTATCGGAGGCATGGCCGTAGTAAGTCCTGGTCGGTGAAAACTCACCCAATTTATGACCTACCATGTTTTCCGTTACATACACTGGGATAAACTTGTTGCCATTATGCACTGCAAAGGTCAGTCCAACCATTTCCGGAATTATGTCAGAACGACGTGACCACGTCTTGATCACCTTCCGCGAACCGCTTTCCTGTGCAGCTTCCACTTTACGTAACAGATGATCATCCACAAATGGCCCTTTTTTAATGGAACGTGCCATAATTTTGTTCTCCGCTACTAATTCCGTTTCTTGAC
>CAMNHX010000010.1 GCA_946539945.1 uncultured Desulfobulbus sp.
CACTGCAGGGAGGTATGCGGATAGCGCTTGACATTGGTTTTCAACAGGCGGAAGGCGGTGGAGAAAAAGCTTTCAATCTCCTCAAAGGTCTGGCGGCGGATCAGTTGCACCAAGGAGCGGTTGATCTCCCGAAGCGTTTCCTCGTGGATGAGCGACAACCCGCGGGTTTCCATGATGCGGAAGAGGAAGAGCAGCCGCCAGTTGTCCAAAAGCTCCGCGCTGCTCTCGCTCACCTGTTCTTTAGTCATGGTTGCCGGGAGGTCGCGGTAACAGCGGACAAAGTCCATGTGTTCCGGCAGTTGCAGCATCCCTTCCAGGGCAGGCCGGGGCGCTTGGCTTGCCAGTTCTTCCAGCCGGGCCAGGTGCTCCCGAATGCGGGCATGGGAAATGGCCTGCAAGAGCGGTCTGCCGGGCCAGTTTTCAGCGTAGTGACCGCAGTTGGCGTGAAACCAGGGTTCCGGGTCCTCTTCAGTGAGCCAGTATTCGGCGTTGCGCTGCAAGAGGGTCTGGTTCAGGCTGGCCAGAGCCTGACAGTGGGCCGGACTGGTGCTCTCCTGCCAGAGCTGCATGATGCGGCTGCTCATCTTGCGCAAGGTGTACTGGCTCTGGACAATGGCCAGCAAGAGTTGCGGTTCCTTGCTGTCCAGTTCCCGTACCCGCTCAAAAAAGGCGGTAAAGACTGCCTCATAGCGGGGCAGGGTGTCGGTGTTCAGGTTCAGGGCCAGCTTGTCCACATAGGCCAGCAGCGCGTCCAGAATGCGGTCCACAAGCTGTTCATTTTTGGCGGATTCCAGAAGCGCTGTAAAGAAGATGTCCACAAAAAGGGAAAAGGCTTCTGGCCCCTGTTCATGATCCCGATATATGTTCAGGTTTTTCAGGACATAGGAGCGCAGTTCCGGGATGATCATCTTCCAGTTGTGAAAGGGATGGCTCACCTCGTGGAGCAGGCTGTCGATCTTGGCAAGCAGACCAGGCTGGCGGCCCACAATGTCTTTCAAGGGTGCAAAGCGGGGGGCAACGTGGACTTCGCCTGCGGTTTCTTTCAGGTTGGCGCTCAGGGCCTGTGACTGGATGGGGGTTTGCGGTTCGGACATAGGGACTCGCTTTAAGCTAATAGAAAGGGGGAAAAAGGAACACAGTCTTTTTTTGGCATTGTTATACCCTCAAACGCGGAATGTAATGGACCTGCCTTGCCAACAACGGACAGGTTGCGGTGCAAGCGTGGGTGTGTGGCTGCTGTTTCGACCAAGCGCTTGCTCTCCACTCCATACGGTGCAGGACAGGTTGTCCTCTTTTCGAAAGACTGTCCGGTTGGCAGGTTTTTGTTTTTCAGCAAGCGCTCAAGCTACAGACCTTGCTCTTCCGCAGCACGGTCTGTTTTCCCGGATGCCAGGCTTCTTCCTCCCCGCCTGAAGGCGGGAGACTGCTGTGAGGAGCAAGACAGCACTTCTGAACCACTTTGGCGGGTTCCTGTTTCAACAAGACTGTTCAGAGGAACAAGACTCTCTTTCCCCGGATCCACTGTCTCTCCACAGGCTGACACGGTTACAGTATGTCCTGCCGCCGGACAGGGAAAATAGGCGAAGGCAAGGAAAAAGGCAAGCGGGTTCGCGCTCTCCAGCCCCTCCCTGAAGAGTGGAGTTTTCCGTGTAGCCGGTCATCACTTTTTGCAGGGCAGTTCATGCTGCCCGGAATGTGCTGCTTTTTGGTTTCAAGCACCGTTTCCCGAAAAAGAAACATCCTGTCCTGGGGGGAAAGAAAGAGGATGGGACAGGAGGTCTGCCCGTCTGGGGTGCGCCAGATTCCCGACATTCCGTTTTTTTTCCCTTCGAAGCGGCATCCCGGTCTTGTACAAGTGTCACAGTTTCCGTAAAATAGGGAGACCCGGCGGTCGGCACGCCGGAAAACGCCCTTTGCAGGAACAGCATGAACCTTTTTGTGGAAATCCTTACATTCACCGGCCTTGCGCTGGTGTTTTACGTTTATCTGGGCTATCCCCTGATCATGGCCCTGCTGGCACGCCTGAAGCCCTGCCCCGTGCGGGCGGCAGAGCGTGTGAATGCAGATTTGCCCCGCATCAGCCTGATCATCTGTGCCTATAACGAAGCGCCCCATGTGGCGGACAAGATCCGCAACACCCTGGCCTTGGACTACCCGCCAGAACGGCTGGAGATCCTCTTTTCCTCCGACGGGTCCAGCGACGGCAGCGAGCGCATCGCCCAGGAATGCGGTGGTGGGCGCGTAC
This sequence comes from uncultured Desulfobulbus sp., assembly GCA_946539945.1. Taxonomy (GTDB): domain Bacteria; phylum Desulfobacterota; class Desulfobulbia; order Desulfobulbales; family Desulfobulbaceae; genus Desulfobulbus. The sequence continues at coordinate 2,246 of CAMNHX010000010.1, forward strand.
AGATCCTGCACGAGGCTGTCCGGCAGGGCAAGCCCGCAGCCCTGAACCGGGGTCTGGCTGCAGCCACTGGCGCGATTATCGTGTTCTCTGACGCCAGACCGCTGTATCAGTCGGACGCGCTCCGGCGTCTGGCCGCAGACTTCGCTGACCCGGAAGTGGGGATGGTCAGCGGGGTGATGCTCTTTACCAGCCAGGCAGACGATGCTTTGAACCAGAGCAACAACACCTATTTTTCCTATGAGGACTGGATCCGCAAAAACGAGAGCGCCAGCGGTAGCACAGTCTCGGTGTTTGGCGCCATGATGGCTGTCCGGCGGGAACTGGTGCAGCCCTTCCCGCCCCATATCATCAACGATGATTCCTGGCTGGGTCTGATCGTGCAAAATCAGGGCAAACGGGTTGTCTGCGATCCTGAAGCCCTGGCCACAGCGCCGCCCCCCAAAAAGGTTGCGGGCGACATGGAACGGCGGTATCGCATCAGCGCAGGACGCTTCCAGCTCATGCTGGAAAAGGGCCTGGTCCGGTGGAGAAGCGCGGATGCCCTGTGGCGCTTCTGGTCGCACAAGGGCTGTCGGGCGCTCCTGCCCTTTTTCCTGCTGCTGGCCTTTGTGCCTGGTGCATTGGCCTGTCTGCTGTTGCAACCGGTCTCTTCCCTGCTCTGGCTGGTGATTCTGCCGCAGGCCCTCTGGTATGCTGTAAGTGGTCTGGGCTGGTTGGCGCAACAGTGCGGCTTTAGGTGCAGGGCTTTGGAATTGCCGTGGTTCATTACCCGCGGAACCTTTGGCGCCCTAGTGGGATTGCACCGCTTTTGCCGTCGCACCCAAAAGGTAACTTGGAAACGCAGCGAAAGGGCGGAAAAATGAGCGTTTTGTGCGGGAAAAGGGCGGTTTGCAGGCCCATTTTGTTGTGCAGACAGACACAGCACGCCATAGGGAGGAGCGCCGTTCCCCTGGCATGACTGCCAGGAGGTCGCGCTGAAGAGGGATGCCCTGTTTTTGCTGGCTGCCCAAGTCCATCCGATTAACCCTGAAAATGCAGCTTCTGGCCCTGTGGCGTTTGTGCGGACGCCCCATGCTCCTTGAGCCGGGCGATGCCGTTATTCTGACTTACCACCGGGTCCTGCCCGATGAGGCTGTCGGGAAAAGGGGAGATGGACTGGCGATCAGCGCTTCCGTCTTTGCCGAACAGGTGGCAGCCCTGAAGCGGCACTTCACGCTGATTCCTCTACCCTGGCTGGTACGGATGCATCCAAGAGACCGGCAACACGGGCCTTTTTGCGCCCTGACCTTTGACGACGGCTGGATGGATAACTACCAAGTCGCCCTGCCGGTTCTACAGCGCTTGGCCGTGCCAGTCACGATCTTTGTGTGTAGCGGCTTTGTGGATACGGACAAGCATTTCTGGTGGCAGAGTGTGAGTTCCTGCCTGGAACTGTATGCAGCCCTGCCGCACGAGCAGCGCAACCAGGTGCGGGCCAGACTGGCACAAGCGCTGGGCCAGGAGGATGGCCCTTTGCCAGGCGACAGTTTTTTTCTCAATGGTCGTCTGATTGGGTGGTGCAAGCGTCTGAACGCTGCCAGACTGTCACTCTTTGTGGAAACCCTGGCCGACGCTGTGGGGCAGGACTGCCAAAAAACCGGACGGCACGCTCTGACCAGTCAGGAAATTGCGGAAATCCAGCAGGCAGGTAGTGATTTTGGTGCGCACACGGTGAACCATGTTATCCTGCCCGTGGAAAGTGAGGAGGTGGCGCGGCAGGAGATCTTCGAGTCTGTGGCCTATACGGCACGGCTGGCAGGCGCGGACAATGTGATCTTTGCCTACCCCAACGGCGACTTTGGCAGTCGCGATATAGCCTTGGTACGAGAGGCCGGATGCCTGGCCGCAGTGACCGAGGAGCCGGGCTTTGTGCCGGTGCAGCCGGACAACCTGTTCACCCTGCCCCGCCTGGACACCTACGGCAAGAACACGGTGGACAAGCTGCTCTTTGCCGTGTTTCTCTGCAGCCTGAAACACAAACTGTGCCGGAAAATCAGGGGCTGGCTGCGCCAGTCCTGTCCTGCTGGCCAGCCACAAGAAAAAAAACGGAAAATGAACAAGTCCAAGACGCTCTTGCGTAAAATCATTGGAAAGATCAAGAAATTCTTCTATCAGGAGTGCGTGATCCACATTTCAGCCCATTCCCTGGAGGATGTGCCGACCCCGAAACCCGGCAGCGTGACAGTGCGGCTCTTCACTGAAGCGGACATACCGGTCTTTGCCAGCGGCTTTCCAGACCTGCCTGCCCTGTACCAGCAATGGCAGGGCAAGCATACCGGTCTGGTTCTGGAAGAGCAGGGAAAACCCATGAACTGTCTGTGGTTCACCCAGAACGACAAGGAAAATGAAGGCTATCCACCCTTTACCTTTGACATCAAAAACCTGCCCAAGGGCGTGTTTTACGCCTTTGCCAACTATGTGCCCCCGGAATTCCGGGGTGGTCCGGCTTTTATGCGCCAGTTTGAACTGGCGGAGTACTTCATGAAGGAGCAGGGCGGGCGCATGGTCTGCCTTGTTTTGCTGGATCCGCGTTTGGTGGCGGTGTACAGGCGGAAAAAGCATACTATCATAGGCAAGTTGCGCTTCCGGCGCTATCTTTCCTGCATCACTGTCAAAGACTTGGCGGATCTGAACAAGCTATGCGAACTGTAGTTCTTGAACACAGCGGAGAACTCGCAGACCTGATCCCGGAATGGCGGGACCTGGTGGACCGGGCCTTCTGGTGTCCGGTCTTTGCCACCCCGGAATGGCAACTGACCTGGTGGGAGGTTCTGGGCGCGACTGGCACAAAGCAGTTGTGCGTGTGGACGCTCCGGGATGACAGTGACAGACTGGTCGGACTGTATCCCCTCTACCGGACAAGAAAGTATGGTCTGCGTTGGCTGCTCCCCTTGGGCCAGCCGTACTACGCGGATATGAGCGTCATTCTGGCGGACCAGGATCAGGCAGAGTTCGTGCATCGCGCCTTTTTTGCCTGGCTCCGGGACCTTCCGGACTGGGACGCGGCCAATTTGGGCAACGTGCCTCTGGTCAGCATTCCGGGCGAGCAGGCGGATGCCAGCGGTCAGCGGGTCTGGCAGCAGTGGATTCGGGAGAGCGGGTTGCTGTGCAATATCCGCCTGACTGAACCCTGCATGTTTATGCCGGTTGTTGGCAAGGCAGATGTGCTTGCCCTGTTCAGCAAGCAGAGCCGCTCTCGCTACCGCAGAAAGAGCAAGCAGTTACGGCAGAACTTTCCGGACTTGAGCATTGCCCGTGTACCAACCAGCCCGGAAAACCTCACTGCCTTGGCGGATATGAGTGTGCAGCACAGTCTGGCCTATCAGAAGGGGCGGAGCTTTTTCAACAACGAGCGGGCAGAGTTGTTTATCCAGCATCTGGCAGCGCGGACGCAGAATCCGCAGGACCGCTCTTTTGAGCTGGTCCTGTACACGCTCACGCTGCAAGGCGAACTGGTTGCCTATGAGTTCGGCTTTCTCTGGCGTCGTTCCTTCCAGATCTACTTTCGCGCCTATGCCCAGGAGTATCAGGCCTCCTCGCCCGGCTTCCTCCTGCTGGCCGAGACCTTTACCGATCTGATGGCCAAAGGGCAGGTGGATGAGCTGAACCTGCTCTTGGGCGGGGAGCGATACAAGAGTCTGTTCAGCCCGGAACGACAGGAGCAACAGACCTGTCTGATCTGCAAACCCACGCTTCTTGGCCGGGCTGCGCTCCTGACTCGCTGGGCCAGGAAAAACGCAAGAAAGGTCAAGCTCTGGATCAGGGCAAGGATTGAACAGGGAGCAAAAAAGAGGCAGCGGAAAGAGCCGGTGCAGCCAGACAAATAATGTGAACCCGAACAGGCGGAACACCAAGCCCCATGCAGGAAATCGATTTCACCTCCACCATACTGCAACACAAGCTGTGTACCCTGGCCGTTGTGGCTGCCCGTCCTGGCGACGGCAACACCACAGTCACACTGGAAATGGCCTTTGCCCTGGAGCGCTACGCCACAGTGCCGGTTCTGACTGTTGCCCTCTCCAAGAGTGACCGGCATCTGGCGACCATGCTTCAGGCCCAGGGTGTGAAACTGGGGCGAGGTTCACTGCCCAAGGACTGCAACCGTTTCCCCGGACAGCTTCTGGTCAGCAACCGGGTCCAGGTCTTTACCCCGAATGTTGAGGTGGTCAACACCATCAATCTGGAAACACAACTGACTGCGGAATGGGTGCGCGCCCTGAAGCGCTACTACGACTTTGTGCTTTTTGATATGCCCCCCTTTGAACAGAATCCGGGTTACGCCATGTTCATGCAGGCCCTGGACGGCGCAATCCTGACCGTCAACTGCAAAAGCTCCCGCTGGGGTACGGTTCGCGACATGAAGAACCGCTTGAGCGAAGCCCATGTCAACATCATTGGCGCGGTACTCAACGAGCGCAGTTATCCCGTGCCCCAGGCCATTTATTCCCTGCTCTAGGGCTGCGCGGAAACGGAATGAACACGGGATTTTTTCGGAGACTTGCCATGCCGAACCAAGACGCGGGCGCAAAGGCCCGGCGCAGAATCATCAAGGTGCTGTCCCTGTTGCTGGCATTGGCACTGGGCGCCTGCGCCCTGCCCCACGGCTACAAGGGTGAGCCGGGTGGCCAAGGCATCCGGATCCAGCCTCTCACCATGGAGAAGCGCCCTGCCCGGGGCATGGATCTGGACGCCTACCGGATCAGTCCGGGTGACATCATTGAGTTCATCTTCCGTCAGGACAGCGCCAGAGAGGACGCCTTCCGCTTGAGTCCCCTGGACACGGTGAACGTCAACTTCCTCGCCAACCCGGAGTGGAACTCCCAGCAGCGCATCCGCCCGGACGGGACCATTGCCCTGCCCTATCAGCCCAGCGTGGTTGTGGCCGGCTTGAGCGTGCCCCAGGCAACCCAAAAGCTGGAGGAACTCTACAGCCAAATACTGCAAAATCCCCGGATCTTCCTCTATGTGGCTGATTTCAAGACCCGGCAGGAACGGTTGCACGCCTCCCTGCTGAACCCCTCAAGCGGCGCGTCCCGCCTTTTGGCTGTGCAGGCCGACGGCTATGTCAGTCTGCCCTTTGCCGGCATGGTCCGGGCAGGGGGACTCACCTTTGTGGACTTCAGGCAACTGGTGCAGAACCAGTACCAGCAGCAGTACGGCATGGATGTGGATGTGCTGCTGAACAAGCCGGCCAACCAGATGCTCTATCTGGTGGGTATGCTGACCCAGCCTGGCGCGTATCCAATCAACGGTCCGATCAGCGTCCTGCAGGCCCTGAGTCTGGCCCGGGGCTTCCGGGATGACGCCCAGTTGAACCAGGTCATCCTGATCCGGCGCGAGGGCGACACCATGTTCTGCACTCCACTTGACCTGACCGCAACCATGGAAGGCCGTAACACAGACGGCATGGCCCTGGCGCGGAGCGGCGACATCATCTATGTGCCCCGTACCAAGCTGGCCTCTGCTGCGGATGTGGCCAACCAGCTCACCTCCATCACCTTTTTCAAGGGCGTCAGCGCCAGCTTGAGCTGGCAGATGCGAAACAACGAGACCCAGTACCGGAATACCGAGGAGATCCCCCAAAATTGAAGGGGGCGTGTTTCCTGCGAGACATCTCATGGATATAAAAAGCGAAAATTTTCTGAAAGACGCAGTTACAGTCCTGTTTACGGACATTGCCCTGTTCAAGCGCATCGTCCTGCTTGTCTGCATTGTCACCCTCTGCGTCGCCTTCTTTGTGCCGCCGGTTTACGACATTGGCGGCAAGCTCTTGGTGGAGAGCAAGCAGCTCTCCCAAGCGCCGACCACGGTTGCCAAGCAGCCGATGGGCTTCAGCGAGCTGGTTCCTGCCACGCCTCAGGACCTGGAAACCGAGGTCAACCTGATGATGTCGCCGCAGTTTGTGCGCTATGCCGCCCAAAGGATGCAGGACAGCGACACCTTGCCCGCGCCGCCTAAAGGTCTGATGGTGACGGTGCGGACCTGGATCAATATGGCGGTGGGCGCTGTCAAGTCCGCCTTTTCCGCTATGACAGGGGTTGAGCTTGAAGAGGAAGAAAGTGGACTGTGGAAAGACCTGATCTCTACCACTGCTGCAGAGCAGATTCCAGGCACCAACCTGATCCAGGTCCACTTTTTTACCGGCTCTCCTTACGAGGATCTGAAGCCGGCCCAGCTCTTCATGGAATCCTTTCTGCTCTTCCGGCAGAACCAGGGCGCGGCCAGTGGCTTTTCCTTTTACCGGGCCAAGCTCAACGAGTATGAGCGCCAGTATGCGGATCTGGAAAGGCGCAAGGCTGCGCTCTTGCAGGAGCAGCAACTGGTGGGTGACGTCAATCAGGAAGTAGCCACGCTGACAGAAAAGATCAACTCCCTGGATGAGGAACTGATCCGCCTGCGGGATAGCCGCAACACCGCTCAAGTCTGGCTGGACTATATGCGCAAGACCTCGCAGGAACTGGCCCGACAGAAAAAGGAACTGGCCATGCTGCCGCCCTTTCCCCTGGCCTTTGAGTCCAGCGACATCAAGGAAGTCAACATGCGGCTTCTGGACATGATTGTGGAGTATCTCCGCCTGTCCTCAACCTACACGGAAAACTTTGACCAGTCCCGGGGTGCACGGCAGAACCTGCAAAGCATGGAGCGCTACATCCTCAAGATCTGCGAAAATGAAATGACCATGCGCACCACCCAGCTTGGGATACTGAACAAGCAGATTCTGGACAGGGAAATGCTCCGCCAGAACCACCTCCAGCGGGTGCAGCACCTGAAGACCATTGCCCCGGAACTCACGATCCTGAACGCGCAACTGGCTTCCCTGCAAGAGCTGATTCAGACCTTTATCCAGCGCTCCGAGGAGTCCCGGCTGCAAAACGAGGCAGGCAGCAACAGCAACCTGCTGCAAATGCCCAGTTTGCGCATCAGCGCGGACGCCACCGTGCCTGTGCATCCCATGTTTCCCAGAAAAAAGATTGTGTTGCCTTTGGGACTGGCCGCTGGCATCATGCTGGCCCTGTTGGCGGTTTTCACACGGCACATGCTGAATCGCGGCTTCAGCAAACCCAGTGACGTGCGCAGCGTGCTGGGACTGCCCACTTTGGCCTCCATTGAGGAAAAAGGGGCAGCCCCCCCCTCCCTGTCCGTACTCTGGAGCCTGTCTGACCTGATACCGATAGGGGCCATGTTCCGCGCCCTGACCGGCAGAAAAGCGGCAGGTAAACGGAAACCCAGAAAAGGTGCAGACAGCCAGTCTGCCTGAACCCGGAGCAGAGCGTATGGAAAGCAGGCAGGGCAAGCTCTTGCGTCATGTCGCCCGGAAAGGAGCTTTGGTTTTCAGCGGTGTGGCGCTGGTACTGGTTCTGCGTTTGGTGAAAAACATTGTCATCTCCCGCATCCTTGCCCCAGAACTGCGCGGCATCTGGGGTCTTCTGAACGTCATGCCCACCTTTCTCGTGAGCGCGGGCAACATGGGCATTGGCGCGGCCATTACCTACTACTCTGGCAAAAAGCTCTACGACGATCGCTACACTGTGGGCGCTGCCCTGTACTCCACCCTGGTCTGCGGGAGCCTCCTGGGTGCAGTGGCCTTTTTTCTGATTGGCCAAGGTCTCTTTTTTGAGGGCAACACGCATCTTCTGGAGCCTTACCGGATGCTGATCATGCTGATCACGCCAGTCTTCTGGCTCCAGCTCATGGCAAACAGCTACTTTACCGGCACTTCCCTTGTCGGACGCCTGACTCTCCTGCGCATTCTGGAAAGCGCCTTGCCCTTGGCGCTCTTTCTCGTGTTCTACTTCGGGCTTGCCATGGAAAGCCTCAACGCTGCCACCTACAGCTGGTTCTGGGGCTTTGCGGTCCTGGGTCTGACTGCCATTGTCATGCTGCCCTTGAAACAGACCTTCCCCCCCTTGCTCTCCCTCAAGGCTTGTCGGGATATACTCTGGTTCGGACTGCGCGGGCATCTGGGCAACTTCTGCAATCTGATCATTCTTCGGGTCGATATCCTGTTCATCTCCTACTACCTGACCCCTAAGGACCTTGGGTATTACATGATCGCCACTTCGATCGCCGAGCTGCTGATGATGCTGCCTGAATCCCTGCTGATTCCCTTTACCAGCACGCTGTTCGGCGCGGATGAACGGGACAGTCAGGCCTTCAGCCGCAATGCGCTGCGCGTGGTGTTCTGGGGTATGCTGTTCATCTGCCTGACCACCATGCTGCTTTCCTGGCCCTTGATCTTCATCATGTTTGGCCGGGCCTATCTGCCAGCCTGGGGCTGCACCCTGGCGCTGGTTCCGGGTATGCTCTTTTTGTCCCTGTTCTACGTACTCAAGGTTGACATGAACAACCGCGACAAACCGGGCGCTACTTCGGTGGTCGCGGGTCTGGCCGCAGTGGTCAATGTCCTTTTGAACTGGGTCTTTATTCCCGGTTTCGGCATTATAGCCGCAGCCCTGGCCTCCACCATCAGCTACGGCATCTGCGCTGTGCTGCTTCTGATCCTCTACGCCCGTTTCAGCAAGATGTCTTTGCTCTACATCTTTACAGTCAACCGGAGGGAAATGTTACTCATTGCCGCCAAGATTCGCGCCAGAGTGCAAACTTTGCTCACGCGAGGAGGAATACGCTGATGCAAGTGGTCCATCTCATCAGTTCCTCTGGTCTCTACGGTGCGGAACGCACGCTCTGCAACCTCTTTGCGGAAAATCAGAAGGCCAGTGCGCCCCTGAACTTTTCTTTGGCCCTGTTTTGCCCGGAACACGGCAGTCCTGAATTTGCCGATGCGGTTGCGCAGTGCGGCGTAGCCATCCTGTCCCTGAAGGCTGGACTCCGGGAAAGCCCCAAAGCTTTCAGACAGTTGTTGCAACACCTGAAAGCAGTGCGCCCGGATCTGCTGCACGCCCACGGTTACAAGGGACTGGCCGCAGGTGTAGCCGCAGCGAAGCTTCTGGGTTTGCCGCTGGTCTATACCCAGCACGGCTTTATCCAGAACACCAGAAAGCAGCGGCTCTATACCTGGCTTGATCGCCGTCTGTGCCGTCTGGCGCTGGTGCGGCAGGTTATCTGCGTGTCAGCGACGATTCGCGACTCCTATCGCAAGGCCGGAGTCGCGGAAGAACGGCTGCTGCTTTTGCCCAACGCTGTGCCTGTGCCAGAACTGAAAGAGAAGGGCGAGACAGCACCGGGACCTCTCGTCATTCTGGCGCTTGGTCGTTTGAGCCGGGAAAAGGGGCCGGACATCTTGCTTGAGTCCTTTGCTGCTGTGGCAGCGGAGCGGCAGGACTGCATCCTCAAATTGGCAGGCGACGGTCCCATGCGGCAGGAACTGGAAGCCCGTACCCAGGCACTGGGCTTGACCGGACGGGTGCAGTTTCTGGGTTTCTGCAGCCAGACCGCAGAACTCCTGGACCAGGCAGACATCTATGTGTTGCCCTCCCTCACTGAAGGAATGCCCATGGCCCTTCTGGAGGCGATGAGCCACGCTCTGCCTTCGGTCTGTACCCGGGTGGGTGAAGTGCCGCGCATTCTTGAGCAGTCCAAAGGCGGCATTTTGGTGGATGCGGGTTCAGCGCACGCCTTTACCGCTGGTCTCAAATCCCTGCTGGAAATGGATGTGCAGGCCCGGTGCAACATGGGCCTTGCAGCCCGGACCTTTGTGGCTGACACCTGCTCCATGAGCCGCTATCTGGCACGGCTGACGCGGATCTACCAGCAGGCTGTCGGCTAGGGGGTGTTTACACAAGTGTAACATT